>PMCF01000065.1 GCA_003154115.1 Anaerolineae bacterium | reverse complement strand
CGGGTGATGAGTTTCCCATACCTCGTCGTTGAGTCCTTCCTCCTCGATAGTTGCAACACTCGCTAGGGGTAGTGGGTTAGACCTTACCCCGTGAGGACTTACACCTCACCAGAAGCACCAAGTTAGCTTGGCGCACAACGGTCGGGCGTCAGCCGCCCGCCACCGACCCGATCGACAACCGTCAAAATTAACGCTCAACTGGTGCAGCTGGGCAGGTCGGCTGCAATCACCCCTGGCGCGAGCGCCATTCCTTCACCGAAGAAACTGACTGGCCCCGCGTTGCGCGCGGCGGCGAATCGAGTAAAATTAGCGCACGCTCGGCCAACACATTGGCCCACCCCGCTCCCCTCGGAGCGGGGACATGGGCAAGCAAGACCGTCAACACACTGGTGCGTGCGCGCAAGCGCCAAGCCCGAGCTGCACGCTGCGCGTGGTCCCCGTTCCTCCGTGATTTTGGCATACCCTTCGGGCATGGCAAGGCTCGCAGCAAGCTCTTGACTCCGATCAGGACGCTACGTAGTTAGGTGGGAAGGGGTTGGCCGAGCGAACAAATCCATTCTGTCTCAAGGAGAACTCGCATAAATCGCCAACGCCGTCCCCCCCACAAGATCAAGCCGCTTGAAGATTTGAAAATCGTTCATCCGCACGCCGCCGGTCTGGACATCGGGGCCAGTGAAATCTGGGCCTGTGTCCCATCTCAAAGTGCCGCCGACGCGGAGCGTGTTCGGGGCTTTGGCACTTTCACCGTTGACTTGCAGGCGCTGGCCGATTGGCTGATCGCCTGCGGTGTTGACACGGTCGCCATGGAATCCACCGGCGTGTATTGGATTCCGGTCTTTGACTTGCTTGAAGCGCGCGGCCTCAAGGTCTATCTGGTGAACAGTTGGCACCTCAAGCACGTGCCCGGCCCGCTCCGCGAGAGCGATGTGCTGCGCGCAGCGTGCCAGTGGATCCAACAGTTGCACAGCCTGGGCTTGTTGCGGGCCTCATTCCGACCCGACACTGAGATGATCCCGCTGCGGTCTTATCTGCGGCACACATGCGGTGCAGTACTCCCGTGAACTTGCAATTGCCGTTGGTGCTCAGCGACATCATGGGCGAGACGGGCCAAAAGATTCTCCGCGGCACACATGCGGTGCAGTGCTCCCGTTGTGGCGGGCGAACGCGACCCGCTCAAGTTAGCCCACCTGCGCTTTCCCGGTTGCAAGTCCAGTGAAGACGAGATCGCTAAAGCCCTCACCGGAACCCCGCCTGCGCGCCCCCGCCGCACAGGGCGTGGCAATCCGAACATCTCTTCGCCCTCAAGCAATCGCTCGAACTGGTCGATTTCTATACGCATCAACTGGCCGAGTGCGACGCCGAACTCGCCCGCCAATTTGCCGCCGTCAAACCCCGCTGGGACGCGCCTACTGAACTGCCCGCCCTCCCCAAAGCCAAGGCGGGCTCCCGCAGCAAAAACCAGCCCGCTTACCACGCCCACGCCGAACTGTTCCGCATTACGGGCGTCGACTTGGTCGCCCTCAAGGGCATCAGTGCCTCACTCGCGCAAACCATCATCAGCGAGGTCGGCACGGAGATGAGTCGCTTCCTCACCGAGAAGCACTTCTGCTCGTGGTTGGGTCTGGTCCCGCACCACGAAATCTCGGGCGGCAAAGTCCTGCGCAATCACACGCTGAAGACGGACAACCGGGCGGGCCAAGCGTTTCGACAAGCCGCCGCCTGTGTCATGCGCAGCGACAGCGCCTTTGGCGCCTTCTACCGGCGCAAGAAAAGCCAACTCGGACCAATGCAAGCCTTGGTCGCCACGGCCCACAAGACCTGTCCTGAGCGAAGCCGAAGGATTGCCCGCACTGTCTATCATTTGCTCAAAGACAAGACGTCCTATCAAGACAGCGGGGCTGACGCCTATGAGCAAAAGGCCCAAGAACGCGACCTGGCACACTTGCGCAAGAAGGCCGCCAAACTCGGCTACACCTGACCACGACAGACGCCTAACTCTCTGTCGCCGCATCCCGCACCTCTTCAGCCTGGCCCCGCCGGGTTTTTCCGGTTGCACGGTTCGTCAATCAAACGCCTCAAATTTCCGCTTCGATGCGTGTCAACTTGGCTCGGCGCTCGTGCCGCTCGGTTCTGCGTTAACTTAGCCCACTTTTTTCAGCCGGACACCGCGATCAGTTTCTCAGGACGCCGCTGGTTAGGCCGGTGTGCTCTGCCTGAGAAGTGCTGACCAAGTAAAATGTACTATAAACTTGGAGCGCATTGTCAAGCAAAAATGACTCCATTCGAAACCAAAGAACTCGTAGTGGCCTTGATGTGGCTGACCAGGGGAAGGTATTGCTCAGCCTGATGTCGCTCAATCATCTCGCGGCAAAAAACTATCAGCGTCAAGAAAGTCTTACTAATTGGATAGCCACCAGCAAGGCCAAAAACTGTCTTGACATCATAATCACGTACAAAATCCTGCGCAGAGATAATTTTCCGTCCTTGATCGTCAATGGCTAGCTTGGCGTCCCGCACGTAAAACACACCTGAAAGGCTAGCAAAGGTCTTGATCATTATCGCGTCCTGGTGGTCAATCCAGTCCTGCTGTAGCCCCACTTCCTTTAGCAAACGTGACATCATCGGAATTCTGTCAATAAAATCTGCTGAGGCGAGCGGAATGCCGGTGTGTCCTCTCGACTTGCGGTGGTCGTTCCAAGTGGGCTCTGTGCCTCGCGTCCCTAGTAGCGAGAGCACCAAAGTTTCATCCTTGACCAAGTTAGCAATACCTTGGGTGTGGACTAGTTCAGCAACAACATTACGGTTGGCATCTGGCAACTTCTCAAAGGGCACAGTTGCGAAAAGCCGTACTAACACAATGGAATCGCTGAATTTCTCATACAGCACATTCGTCACCACCTGGGCTGCATCTTCAAGTGTCTTGCAGCCTTTCATCTTCTCTGTGACTTTATCCAATAGAGGGAAAATGTTTCCAACTTCACTGATTTTGCTCATAACGGTTCTCTCCTCACGTTTGTTAGTATAAGTACATTTTACTTCTCTGTGATAAGATGTCAATATGACACAGATCACCCCACAGTTAATCGAGCAAACGATAAAAAGGTGCAACGAGCATATGAAGACGCGTGGAGGCGGTGGGGTTGGGAGCAGAGGGAAAACGGCCGCTGGTGTATTTTGCGAATCGGTATGCGGGGGTGAGAGACTAACTGCTCGCGGTGACTGCGGCGGATGTGATCCTCAACGGCTTACGTTAGCGGTTGCTTTCGCCGTAATTTTACCTTTGCTTTAGTGATGCGCGATACGACACTGCTTCCAGAGTAAACTTCTCATGAAATTCACTTGCTGTAAATCTATGTGATTGAGGATTAGAAAGCGTCAATGTTACAGCGCACAGAATAAATTTATCATCAGAGCGAGATTGCTTTACTTCGCCATTAGTGATGATGAAAGATAGCAATTCACCTTGAATTCCTTTTACTTCAACATGCTCTTGGAGTGTGCCTTTGGTACAAAGTAAATCATAACCACATTTTTGAGATTCAACGGATTCAACTGACCAGCCACGCTTCTTGTAATCGTTGCCCACAAACATTATTGCGGCTTGTTCGACTTGGCGATTTATTTCCGAAGTTCCAAAACCGCCGCCTACTTTTTGGGATAGATCATCATTACTTACGCTTGGCGTTTCCTGACCAGAAATAACCTTTTCCAACTCGCCAATGAATCTATCTTCAATTTTTTGTAGCCCCATGCTGAAATTTTGCTGGCTTTTCAGAAAAGCCTTGAACCAGGGATAGTCGTTCAAGAAAATAGGAGGTTGAAGGAAAACATGTTCTTGACCATCAACCAGAAATTTGAAATCTCCCTCTAATAATTCGATTGTATCCACGATGAAGTTATAGCATAGATAATACTCTCTTGGATCTCCAATTCCACCAATAAGCCAAATTCGACTTCCTTTCAAATTGTCGGAAACACGTTTGTTGGTAACAATGCCGAGTGTATCGTCTTCTGAAAACTCTAGGCACGAGGTTCCCATTTTGTCAGAATTGTGATACTGAACGTAATCGGTCATGTTGGTTTCCTTCATGCTCAGAGTGGAAAGTTAACTGTTGCTCATATGGGATTTGTTCCGAGTGAGCGCAAAGCGCAACGAAATGAGATGCTGTCTCACTCATCCGAATCATCCGCCACGCCCGGCTGCTCGATCCGCAGCACCTCGCCGTGATAGTTGACGACCACGCGAAAGCCCATCATGCCCAGCATCTGCCGCGCGTCGTCGGGAATGCCCTGCTTTAAGACCTGATCCATGTTCTGGATCGAGTTATCAATGGCGGCTTTGGTGAAGATGTCCTCGCTGCCCATCATCTTCATGATGCCTTCTTCGACGGCGGGCTTATTCGCCTCGATTTGCTCTTGCAGATGCGCCAACACCTGACGATCGACCACTTCCGCGTCGATGTGACGGAGAAAGCCGTTGTCGTCCAACACATACTGCGCCTCGTCGCCGAGCTGCGCCACTTCCAAAGGATTGCCCTGCTCGTCCATGACGAGCCCGGCAAACAATGCCTTGTTGCTCATAGATTACCTCGCAAGACCTGACAGGTTTTCGTAACGGCTCGGCCATCGCGGCAGCGTCATTCCCGCATGTTGTCGCCTAGCGCGTCGCCGGCACAACGTGCCGGGTACGACGTGGCGGGAATCCAGTGGCCTTGCCAGCGGCGTATCTGGATGCCCGATAACAGCACTCGGGCATGACGGCCGGACGATCTGGTCAAACCCTGTCAGGTTTACAAATTCGTTTGCACAAATCTCACTTTAATGCCGCCGTTGCTTAACATCAGCGGCGGACCGAATTTAAGACCTGTGCTGCGTTCCGTTTGAAAATCTCCGGCTAACATGGCCACATGCCACTGCGCGCACTTGGCCCGCAAGACCTTGCCAAACTGCGCGTACAGATTGCGCACGTCGCTGTGCGCTCCAGCGCCGCGCGCTTCCGCGCCGCCTACCCGCACCCCATACGGCGGATTGGTGATCACGTGCCCGATGCCGATCGGTTCGATGGCCGACACTGCGCACTCGGTGAACTCAATATCGTCGAGCACGCCCGCTCGATCGGCGTTGGCTTTGCTAGCCTCGATCGCGCCGGCGTCCCGATCGGATCCCTGGATGCTCGCCGGAGCGTGGGGCAGCAGCGCGCTATCGGCTTGATCGAGCAACGCGGCCCACTCCGCCCGATCGAATTTCTGCCAGTCCATGAAGGCGAAACTGCGCTTACGTCCCGGTGCGATCTTGCGCGCGATCAACGCGGCTTCGATGGGAATGGTCCCCGCCCCGCAGAACGGATCGAGCAGCGATCGATCGGATGTCCAGCCGGATGAAAGAATCATCGCAGCAGCGAGTGTTTCGCGCAGCGGTGCTTTGGCCGTGGCTTGCCGGTAGCCGCGAAAGTGTAATAACGCGCCGGAGGTGTCGAGGCTGATCAAACAATGATCGTCGACAAGGCGCACCACGATGAAATTAGACCGCGCCGATTTATTCTCTTCGTCGGTCGTAACCAACGTCGAGGGTTTGCCCAAGCGATCGGAGATGCCGCTGAGAATGCGCTCCGTCACGCCGCCCGAATGTATCAGCCGCGATTTACGGCACGTGGCGCGAATGGATACCTCGCAGCCCGGCGTGAGGAATTCCTCCCACGCGGTGCGCGCCGCTTTGTGGTGCAACTCGCGGAACGTCTCCGCGCGGAACTCGCGCAGGCGCAGCAACACGCGCTCGGTGGTACGCGACCACAAGTTGACGCGATAGAGGTGCGTGAGGAAGCCGCTAAATTCGACGCCCCCCGTCACGGGGCGCGGATTGGCAATGCCCAGCGAACGCAGCTCGTCGGCGACAAGGCGTTCCAGTCCCGGCTGGCAGACGGCAAAGAGATCGTAACGTGGTTGTTTGGTCATGAGAAGTAATGAGTAACGAGTAATGCGTAATTAAGCGGCAGGTGCGGCGACGCAGCTTTCAAATTGGGCGAACAGCTCGGCGTCCTCGGCGGAGAGTTGATAATCATCGCGTTCGTAGCGCTCTTCCCACTGGCTGAACAGGTCGATGAACTCATCGGCGGTGGTGCACGTCAGCAGCGCCAGACGCACGTCGGTGGCGTAGGGCACGCCCTTGATATACTTGACCACATGCTTGCGGAACAGCACGATGCCGGTGTGTGGCCCGTAATATTCGACCATCGCCGCGAGGTGCTGGCGGATGAGCGCAGTCCGTTCTGCAAACGTCACGTCCGCGAAATCCTTGCGCTGAAAAATCCACGGATTGCCGATCGCCGCGCGGCCGATCATCACGGCATCGCAGCCGGTCTGCGCCTTAATCCGATCGATGTCGGCCACCGATCGGACATCGCCGTTGCCGATGACGGGGATCTTCACCGCGGCTTTGATCTCGGCAATGGGCCGCCAATCCGCTTCGCCGTGGTAGGCTTGTACCTTCGTGCGACCATGTACGGCGATGGCGCTGGCTCCGTTATCTTCCAGGATGTGCGCCACTTCCAGATAGTTGCGCGATTGATCGTCCCAGCCCAGCCGGATTTTGCCGGTGACGGGCACAGGCAGCGTTTTGGATAGACGGTTGAACAACTCGGCGATCTTCTCCGGTGTGCGCAGCAGGCCCGCGCCCGCGCCGCGCTGACTGATCTTCGGCACGGAACAGCCCATGTTGATGTCGATGGTGTCGGGGTGCAGGCGTTCGACGACACGCTGGCTTTGCACGACCAGCCGATCGATATCGTGATCGAAGAGCTGGCATGCAATCGGGCGTTCCTCCTCCGCGAACTCGAAATACTTCCACGACCGGTGATTGTTGTGGCTCAAGCCATCGGCCGAGACGAATTCGGTGTACGACATGGCCGAACCCAACTCACGGCAGATCGCGCGAAAGGGTTTATCGCTGAAGCCCGCCATCGGCGACAGAATCAGATCGCCGTAGACGGGAATCTCACGAATATAGAAAGTGGGTTGAAGTTCGGCAGTCATCGTGCGTTGATTATACCGTGAGCTGCGAAGTGTGACGAGTCCCACCCGGAGGCAGTGCGCCGATCCCTGAAAAGCGAGCCCCACCGAGTGATCTCACCGAGATTTCACCAAAAGCGCTTCACAAACATAGCGCAGTTTGCTACAATGACGAATGACCTAGAGCGAATTCCAATTTCATTTACGACTTCGCTCCTGCTGGATGGTTACATCCAGCAGCCCAAACGGCGGATGTGACCATCCGCCGAGAGCAGATGTACCGTAAAACAACTTGGAAACCGCTCTAGTCACCGTAAAGCCTGTGAGTCAAATGTTGCCCGGTAGCTGAAGTAAGAACCATGAAGTCCAAAGTCATTTTATTACACAATCACGATAACGCCTGGACGCCGGAGGATCTCGTCGAAGTTGCCGAGGACAATCGGTTGGTGCTGGCCGCTCTGCGCGCGCACGGCTATGAAGTGGTTGAGGCCAAAGTCTATGACAGCGTGGCGCAAGCGCTGCGCGACAAGCACTGCGATCTGCGCGAATGGACGGTCTTCAACTGGTGTGAGGGTTATGCCGATCGGCCGTGGGATTACGCCGGGGTTGTCGACGAACTGGAACACTTGCAGTACGTCTATACCGGCGCCACACCGTGGACGCTGCGCGTGACTCAAGATAAACGCACCACGCGCGCGCTGTTGCACGACGCCGGTGTGCCGCTCAGAAGGTCCAGGACGGCGGGCCGTGGTCACAACCATCGACCTTGGCCAGTTCGCTGCAAGTTCTTGTTTCATAGCGCGAAGGATAACGAGGTGAACGAACGTGGCTGTGCGGGATGAACCGGCGCGAATCTTAATCTTGAGTAACGAGGATAACACGTGGACGCCGGATGACGTCCTCGAAGTCGATCTGGAAGTCGCGCGGATGCAGAACGGCCTGATCGAGCAGGGGTATCAGACCGAAGTATTCACGGTGCGCTCCAGCGTCGCGCGCGAACTGGAGCAGGCCGGTTGTTATCCGCCCGATCGGTGGCTGGTGTTTAACTGGTGCGAGCAGTATTTCGATCGACCGTGGACGGATGCCGAGATTGCGGGTGAATTGGAACAGGCCGGTTACACTTTCACTGGAGCGGACGCGGCGGGCATGCGCCTCTCGCTGGATAAGGCGCGGGTGCGTGAACGATTAGCCGCGGCGGGCGTGCCCCTGCCGATCGGGCGGGTGTACCCCAACGTTGACGTCGACGACTGGCCGATCTTTCCTGCCATCGTGAAACCGGCGAATCAGCATTCTTCATGCGGGGTGTCGCGCCGATCGCTGGTGGAAGATCGCGCGGAACTTCGTGAGCAGGTGCACTGGGTATTGCAAGAGTTCGGCGGCCCGGCCGTAGTGGAAGAGTTCATCGACGGGCGCGAGATCCATGTCGCGTTGATCGGCAATCGGGAGGTGACGATGCTGCCGCCGTTGGAGATCGATTATTCCCTGTTCGGCGATCGGCGCGATCGGATTTACACTAACGAGGCGAAGTTCGACAAACACAATCTGCCCTATTACCTGACGAAGTTCCTGTGCCCTGCGCCGCTGGATGAAGCAACGCAGAAACGTCTGGAAGAAGTGGCGCTGGCGGCGTATCAGCTGGGGGGCTGTCGCGATTACGGGCGCGTGGATTTGCGGCTGCGCGGCGGAGAGCCGCTGGTGCTGGACGTGAATCCCAACGCCGATCTGTCGTTTGAATCCGATCATGCGATCGGATCGAAGATGTTAGGCTGGACTTATGGCCAGTTGACGGCGCGCATTATCGCTTGCGCGTCGGAACGCTGGCCCCACAAGCGAGCGTCTTATAAATGAGCGTCATGAAACCCAAAGTGATTGTGCTGTATAACCATGATACGACGTTGTCGCCAGATGATCTGCGAACGGCGGCTGAAGATCGCCGCAAGGCCATGAGCGCGTTGACGAATTTTGGTTATCACGTGCTGGATGTTCAGGTGTATCATAGTGTCACCGAAGCGCTGCGCCCCTTCCACTTTGATCCGCGCGAGTGGCTGGTGTTTAACTGGTGCGAGGGTTACGTGGATCGCCCGTGGGACTATGGCGAGGTGACGGACGAACTCGATCGGTTGGGGTTCAGCTACACGGGGGCCGATACCTGGTCGCATTTCTTATCAGCAGATAAGGCGCGGGTGCAAGCGGAGATGATCGAGCAGGGGGTGCCGATCCCGCGGGGCCGCATCCTGCATGATTCCTCTGCCAGCGATTGGTCCGTTTTTCCGGCGATCGTGAAGCCGACCAATCAACACGGCAGTTACGGCATCGATCGAGATGCCATCGTGCTGGATCAGCGGCAGCTGCGTCAGCGTGTCGAGTATATTTGCGAGACATTCAAGGCCCCGGCCCTGGTGGAAGAATTCATTGAAGGCCGCGAACTGCAGGTGACGGTGTGGGGTAACAGCCGGGTGGAAGTGCTGCCGGAAGTGGAGGTGGTGTTCGATCAACGACGGGATTGGCGCGAGCGCATCTACACTTATGAGATTAAGTTCGCGTCCGATGGAGTGGACAAGCACAACGTAGGGTTCGTGTGCCCGGCGATGCTGACGGTGCCGGCGCGCCGCGCGATCGATCGGGTGTGCCGGCGAGCCTATCGGGCGATGCGCTGCCGCGGTTATGCGCGCATCGATCTGCGCTTGAAGAACGACCGGCCATACGTGCTCGACGTGAACCCGAATCCCGACATCAATTCGGAAGCGCTGTTGGTCATTGCAGCGCAGGTCGTGGGACTGACGTACGACGAAGTGATCGCGCGCATCACGCAGTTTGGCGAAGAACGCTGGCGCGCGGCGCAACATGCGGCGGGGGTGAAGAGGAGCCGGAAACATGAGCAACCCGAAATTGTATCGCAGTGAAACCGATCGGATGATCGCCGGCGTGTGCGGCGGCCTGGCGAAGTTCTTTAGCGTCGATGCGACGTTGGTGCGGTTGGTGTTTTTGCTGTTGCTCTTCCTGGGCGGCAGCGGATTTTTGCTGTACTTCATTTTGTGGATCATCGTGCCGCAGGAGAGTCATACGACCGGCACGCCGCAAGAAGTCGTGGAAGCGAATGCTCAGGATATGGCGCAGACCGCGCGCAACTTCGGACAGAGTGTGGGCGGGTCGAGCGGCGAGGTAGCCCAATCGGCGGCGCGCAACGGGCCGCTGATCTTCGCCGTGCTGTTGATCTTCCTGGGTGTTTGGTTCCTGGTGCAGAACCTGTTGCACATCGATCTGGGCCAGTTCTGGCCGGTGATTTTGATCATCAGTGGGTTGGCGCTGCTGATTCCCGCCATGCGCAAGCCGCAGCCGTGATGTTTAGAGACCGGGCTTCCTGAAAAGAGCCCGGTTTTTATTTGTCAGCGTTTCCAGGTTAAGCAGGACGCTGCGTATCTTTGCGAGGGGTTCAGGAACGGTTGACTATCCTCGCCGTTACCCCTCGCCAGGGTGGCGCGTGGAAGCGATTTGCCTCTGCGGCGCGGACATGCTAGACTGAAAGGCATGGAGGCTAAGTCGATGACGGCCAAGCGGCATGTCGTGTACGAAACGGAATGGGATGCCGAAAAGATCAAGGCACTGCGCGATCACCTGGGGCTGACCCAACAACAGCTGGCGGAAGAGCTGGGGGTGCGGCAGCAGACCATCAGCGAATGGGAGGTGGGTGTGTACGAGCCACGCCGCTCGACGTCCAAGTACCTGAACCTGATCGCCGAACGAGCCGGGTTCACCTACAAGGTGAGAAAGAATTGAGACCTGACAGACCGAATTCTGCCAGGTCTTTTTTGCCCCTTGACACTTACACGGTAACGTGTTAAACTAGCCTCAACTTGGCGCAGCGCGGCTGCGCTTTCTTAAGCGGGTGATTACACGGTAGCGTGTTGAGGCAATGGAGGCAGGCGATGGGTATGTATTCGCTCGACGAGCTGGTGCAGCGGTGGCACACGGAAGACGTGACGGCCGAACAGGTGATTGGACAGATTCTGCAAGTGCTGCAGGAGTTGACGCGGCGGCTGGAAGAGTTGGAGAGTAAGAACCGACCTGAGGGAATGATTACGCCGCGCAGAAAGTGAGGCACACCTCACTGTCACGCAGTATGCGCTAGGTTGAGCCGTTCCTTCAGGCCCGAGTAGCGTTCGCTCGGTTTGTTGTTGTGAACGGCCATACCCAGCGCGCGTTGGCTGCCGACCAGCACCACTAACTTCCGGGCGCGCGTGATGGCGGTGTACAGCAGGTTGCGCTGAAGCATCAAATAGTGCTGTGTGAGCAGCGTGCTGGCCAGTTTGCGCTCGGCCTTTTTGGGCGAGGGCGGATTGAGTTTCTCTTGCAGGCGCGCGTTTAAGTTGGTGACGCCGGTGCTGCTGCGATACATCGGCGAGAGTACTTGAATGTCGGTGGGCTTCAGGCCGAATTTATTCGGGATGCGCGCGGCCACCAAATCCACGATTAATTCGGCCGCCTCGTCGGGATCCTCTTTCACGAAGAAGAAAAAATCATCGGCCTCTTTGGGCGTCAGCGGCATTTGCCCGCGCTTGATGCGATGCAAATTGGTGATGATGTGCGAGTGAACCGTGCCGAGTTTTGCTCCATTGCGTCGAAACTATGAAAGCCGCGATCCCACATCACCAACATGCCGGGGCCGACCGAGCGCAACAGCCGCAGGCCGCCCACCCGCTCCGAGGTCGCATACGGCCAGAAGCCCGCGTCACAAATGGCGTGTGTCCCACATTCGCACAGCTAGACGGCGCGGACCTGCGGGAACGCACTATCCCCGCACGAGCCGTGCTGGCGGCCAAAATACCGGGCATTCGCGGGCGTGTCGGGCACGTCTTCCGTCACACCGTCAATCGCCATCCAAACAGAAAGGCATCGCGGGTGTTTGCGGTCGCCAGCGGCTGGCACACTTCCCGAAACAACGCGACCATCGGCTTCACGCCCAGCTGCTGCCGGCGTTGGCAAATGGCACTCGCACGGGCCACGGCCAAGTCATCATCGGGGCGTAGAAAGCGCGGCCCCTGCATCAACTTACCCAGCACATCGTCAATCGCTTCTTCCGTGAACAGGTTCATGGCAATGCACACTAACACGGTCAGAACCATCGTTAACTTCCGCGCCCGTTGTTCGACCACCCCGAGCGTGTTCAGGACGGCTTCAATCCGGGCGCGCGCCAGCGTCTGGCCGATGGCCTCCAACATGGCTTCTTCCGTGATATGGACAAGCGGGTCGATCGGGCGTAAACTGCGCTCCATGAGATGGCTCCTGAATTCTTGGTTGGCGGACACCCCAAGAATGCCACAATTGGCGCACGGAGTCATCTCTGCATTTTTTGCCTTATCTAAACAGTATTGGGCCTAGGGCTGGGGAAAAAATCCTAAAGTGTCAAACTGACTCTGAGCGTGTTTTGAGCCATGCCAAGTCTAGTACTTTAATTCACATTTCCACGTCATGTCTGACTTTGAATTGCTCGATCTCAGTCTGGTGTAGCGGCGCGGTTGAGGCGCGGATCACCAATTCACCTTTGAAACTGATCTTTTCCGGCTGAGGCCCGCCGGGGTCGCGGGTGTCAAGCACACGGAACATCATGTTGGCCGCGCCTGAACCCAGATCGCGCTTGAACTGGCGCAGGGTAGTAAGCGGCGGGAACAAATAGGCCGCCATCGCGATGTCATCATAGCCGACGACCGAGACATCATCGGGGATGCGCAGCCCGGCCTCGCGCAGCGCGCTGTACACGCCGATCGCCATGTAGTCGTTATAGCACGTGATCGCCGTGGGTCGCGCGCTGAGCGCCAGGAGTTGCTGTGTGCCGGCATGACCGCCAGCCGGCGTGCCTCCCGGTGCCATGAGCACATCCTGCTCGTGCACTTCTAACCCGGCGGTCCGCATCTCTTCCCGGAAGCCCGCTTCGCGCTCAATCGTTGTCCGGCCGCCCACCTGATTGCCCATGTAGGCGATGTGGCGGTGACCAAGATCGATCAGATGGCGTGCGAGCAGGCGGCTGCCGTAACAGTCGTCGTTGTAAACCAGGTATTGCGCGTCGCTGGCGCCTTCGTTGTTGACAATCACCATCGGCACGCCATAGGCCTGCATCACGCGGCTTTGATCGGAACTGAATTGCGGCGCGCAGAGGATGACGCCGTCCACGCCGCGCTGTACCATCGCCTGCACCACTTCTTTTTCACGTTGTCTGTCGCGGTGCGTGGCGGCCACAAACAGGCTGTAGCCGGCGGGATGCAGAATCTCATCAATGCCTTCCACCACTTCGCTCCAGAACGGATCGTCGATGTAGCTGACGATGACGCCCAGAGCGCGGGTGCGGCGCGTCTTCAAGCCGCGCGCGGTAGCGCTGGGCACATAGCCCATCTTGGTGGCCAGCCGCTTGACCTGCGCGACCGTCTCAGCTGAAATCGCCGGGTGATCGTGTAATGCTCGTGACACGGTTGTATGAGACACACCGGCCGCTTTTGCAATATCCTTAATTGTGATTGCCATTTTCGCCTCAATGCACACGTGTTCACAATTATTGTGACACACGTTGAGGGCAAAGTCAAGATCGCGATGGCTCGCGCCCGCGCGAGGCAAGTTCGCCCAGGCGCGCCGCGTTTCCGCGAAACGACCCCAATGCGAGGCGTTGTCCCGCAGAGGGGGAAACGCCTTGACGGCACAGAACCTGCCAACAGAAACTCAGTACTATGTTGTCAATGCTACTCATCGCTTGGCCGAAGTCGAATGGATAACAGGCAGCTAGAGGAAGAAGTCAGGCTAAGCACAGGCCGTGGGGAGATTAAGGCTCAATCGGTTTTGAGGCTCTTCCTCGGCGTTTCACTTCTTGAGGCGCATCACAGTATAATCACTGTACCCCCAACCCGGAGGAGCCGGATGAATCTTAACAGCGCGTTACGCGAACTGAAGCGGCATGGTACCGCGCAGAACCGTAAAGTATATCGCCGTCACGGTGTGGGCGAAAATATGTACGGCGTGAGCTTTGGCGATTTGCGCGCTCTGGCTAAGCAAATCAAAACCGATCACGTGTTAGCGGTACAGCTGTGGGCCACCGGCAATCATGATGCGCAGGTGCTCGCCACGTTGATCGCCGATCCCGATCAATTCGACGCGAAAATGTTGGACGCCTGGGCCAAAGACCTGAGCAACACCACCATCACCGATGAATTCGCCGGCCTGGTCGCCCGCACACCCTACCGGCAGAAGAAAGCCGAGAAGTGGCACAAGGCGCAGGGCGAGTGGATCGGTCGCGCGGGCTGGCATCTCATCGGGCAGTTGGCGCTGCATGACGCCGCCTTGCCCGATAGTTACTTTGAGGGGCACCTCAACGAAATCGCTACCAGCATCCACACGCGCAAGAATCGTGTACGTGAAGCGATGAACGGCGCGTTGATCGCCATCGGGATTCGTGACGAACATCTGCAAGACAAAGCGTTAGAGGTCGCTCAGCTGATCGGACCAGTTGAGGTTGATCATGGCGAAACGAATTGCCGGACGCCCGATGCGACCACGTATATTCTCAAGACGATCGCCCGTAAACAACACAAATCCACCAAGGTGACTTGACATGACCGACAAACGCGAAGAACTCATCCAGCGCCTCGACGAGGCGCGCGCTGTGCTGCACACTTTGCTGGCCGATATTCCACCTGAAACCGAGATTTATCCCGGTTGGACGCTGCGCCAGTTTTACGCGCATCTTACCGGTTGGGATGACGCGGTCACAGCCTCACTGCGCGCCCACGCGCTGGGGCAGACCCCGGCGACGCCTGCCGTAAAAGGGATTGACGCCTACAATGCGGAATCCGTTGCGACGCGCAGCACGCTGGATTACGGGCGCATCGTACGCGAGTGGCGCCTGGCGCGCGAAGACTTGAAAGCGGCCTTGCGCGAACTGCCGCTGGAGAAACTGGACGAACCACTTTTGTATGCCTGGGGCCCGACCGGCAGCGTGGAGAAGATGATCGGGGTGTTTGTCTGGCATGAGGGTGAAGAACACGCCGATGAGCTGCGCACGTGGAAAGCGGCGCACAGTTTCGGCGAGTGATACCGCGCCCTCCTGTATCGCCTTATGCGCTCACTTCGTCAATGTTTGCTTGATACTGATCCTGTGGTGCTGCGTGTGATTGCCACGCGCTGGTCGATCGATCTGACCGGGGTGAAGCCGCGCGATCTGGCCGAGCAGATCGAAACAACGATCGGCACTCCGGCTCGCGCCGCTGTGGTCATTGACGATCTGCCGCAGTCGGAGCAGGATGCCCTGCGCGCCTTGTTGGCCGCGGGTGGCACGCTGCCGGTCGCCAATTTTTCTCAGCGCTTTGGCTCCATCCGATCGGTTGGCCCGGCCCGCCTGGAACGTGAGCAGCTGTGGCGCACGCCGATCAGTCCCGCTGAAAATCTGTGGTACCTGGGCCTGCTGTATCGCGGCTTTGAGCAGCTGCCTTCCGGCGCGATGCGCGAAGTGTTCTTTGCCCCGGCCGAGTTGCTGCCGCTGCTGCCGTTGCTCAAAGCGCCCGATCGATCCGGCGTGCCCCTGGAGATCGGCGTTGCGCCGGATGAGATCCGCGCGAACGGTGAAGCGCTAGCCGACGATCTCTGCACGCTGCTCAGTCACCTGCACAATAACTTCGTGCGCGTGCCCGGCGCGCAGCTCCGATCGGCGGCGGACCCCCTTCGATCAACACTGTCCACCCAACTGCGCGATACTCAGGCCGTGCGGCTGGAGTTCTTGCTGCACGCCGCGGCGCGTGCCCATCTGATTAAGATCAGCGGCCAGCGTCTGCGGCCCGATCCGAAGTACAGCACCGATTGGCTGCGCGCGCCGGGTCTCGATCAACTGCGGGTGTTGTTTGAAGCGTGGCGCACCGATCCTGCCTGGAACGACCTGCAACGTTCCAAGCGACTGCATATCGAGAAAACCGTTTCGCTGCGTCCTGACACGCTGGTGGTGCGGGCGACCATCCTTGCTGCGTTGCGCGCGGCGGTGCCGGGCGCGTGGCATACTCTCGAAGCCTTGTTCGTGCGCGTCAAAGCCCAGTCGCCTGATTTTCTGCGCGCTGATTTCGACACGGACTACATTCGTGACGCAGCGACGGGCGAATATCTGCGCGGCTTTGCCGCCTGGGATCGCGTGGAAGGCGCGTTGCTTCAGTCTGTGCTCGCGGGGCCCTTGTTCTGGTTGGGATTGATCGAGACTGATCCTGACGCGACGGAGTTTTCGCTGACGCCGCGTGGGGCGAAGTTACTGGGCTTGGCGCAAGAAGCCGGCGAGGCGGCCGAAGCCGATCGGGGGTTTGCCGTGCGCGCCGATGCGACGATCCACATCTCAGCGGCCCGCCGTTACGATCGCTTCCAGCTCGCGCGCGTCGCCGATTTGATCGCCGTCGTGAATGAGGAGTATCGCTATCGCCTGACGCCGTCGTCGCTGACGCGCGCCAATTCGCAAAAGATTTCTACCGAAAAGGTAGTGGACTTTTTGGCGCAGTCTGCCGATCAAGGTCTGCCGCCGACGTTGACCAAAGCGATTCAACGTTGGGCTAACAAAGGCACCGAAGTGAAAGTCAATCGCGCGGTGATTGTGCAGGTGAAAGATGCCGCGATTTTGAAGCGCTTGCAGGAATCACCCCGGACGCGAGGATTGGCGATTGAGCCGTTGGGGCCTACGGCGGCGCGCATCAACGAGAAAGACTGGCCGAAGTTGGTGGCGGTATTGGCAGAGGCTGGAGTATTAGTTGATTAATGCTCTTCCAGCAACACTTCGCCGGGATGCACCGGCTTGAGGTCTTTCTTGGACATGATTCTTCTCCTAAACGGCAGTATAAGCCGCGTCGCGCTGCACGTCAAACAAAGACCTCGGAGAATCACGCGACGCTGCAAGGTCTTATCCGTTACTGTTTACGCTGCTATGGGTTTGTTGGTGGGCCGGGCTTGTTGATCATCTTTGCCTTGATGTTTCCAATTTGACTAGCCCTTTCGGCCTGTTGGACGACGGCCACGACTCCACACGACGGCTAACACCATCATCAGCGGAAGCGCCAGCGCAGTGCCGCAGATAGGCGAGCCGCCCGTGGGCGCGCTCGTGGGCGCGGATGCACCGCTTGTGGGCGAGGCGGTCGGAGCCACAGTTGAAACGGCTGCGACGGCGCGCGTGGTCGCGCGCGGAGTCGGTGGAAGGGTTGTGACGATCGCGGTTGGCGAGACAGGTGTAGCGGTTGGCTGAGAAGTCGGTGTAGCCGTTGATGTAGGCGCAGCCGTGGCCGTGGAAGTCGATACCATCGTTGGCTGCGGCGTGGGTGTGAGAAAGTAATAGCCCTTGGGGCCGAGCAGGATTTCATCGGTAAAGACCGCCCCGCTCCACCCGATGAGCTCTTGCGCTTTCTCATTATGGGGAGCCAGTGCCAGCGATCGGTTGAGCTCAGCTATCCCGTGGTTCATCTCTGCCGTGTCTTGATCGGGATAGGCGTAGTAGTAATGGCTCATCAAGAGATCGGCAAAGCCCGCATGCCACAGCGCATCGCGCGGCAACAACGTCACGGCTTTGTCGTAAGCAGCGACGCTGTTGCGATAGAGTTCCTGCCCACCGTCATCCGTGCGCATATCGTGATGGTAAAACATCAACTCTTTGTACGCCTTCCCCAATTGCCCCCAGGCCTCACCGTCAGTCGGATTCTTCTGCACGGCTTGCTGCTTGGCGAGCAGCTGCTGCCAGTTGCCGGGCCAGACCAGCGATACTTCCAGATTATTCTCCTGGGTTGGTTCCAGGTTCTCGTAATGCCAGCGCAGCTCATGACCGTTCAGCGTCGCGCCAGGTGACGTCCGCGAAAAGCCCGTGAAGGTCGCGATGTTCATCGCGTTGGCGTCGTACGGCAAGCGCACGATCACGTCGGCCTGCCCGATGGTGTCTTTCCAACCCGCGCCGGTTTGCAGCACGTAACCGAACGCGATGAAGCCGTCGGCGCAGGCGCCATCGGCGGTGTAGGAAACTTTGAGCGGCACATCCTGGCCGGGCGGAAATACCACATCGAAGTTGGCCCAGGGTGTAATGCTGTCTCGCACTGAGGTGTTGGTGGTGGTCACCGGCTGACCGTTGACTTCGACTTTCACCTCGCTGATTTCCGGATAACGGCTGTAGCCATCCGTGCGGTCATCCCAAAAGCTCAGCGGGAAACGCACCGTCATACGTTCTTCACTGCTGCCCAGGTTGCGCATCTGAAAGTTCGCTTCCACTTGCGCGCGGGCGGGCCGTGACTTGGGATCAGCCGACGGGTTATAGCAACTCGCGAAATCGGCATTGACCGCCCCTGGACGTACATCCAACACGACGGTCTCGGACAGCATGCGCACTTGCGTGACTTCACTGCCCGGCTGCGGATTGGCGCCCGGCGGGAAATCCGGTGGAGCCACATCGGCGCTGACCGGTCGGGAGAGGAACAGCAGGCTGATAATCAAGCCGAGCGCAAAAATCAATGCACCCACTGCGCCGCGCTGTCGAAGCCACGGCCACGTCGTTGTGAAGTTGAAGCGCAGGTTGTTCATGCTGCTCTCCTCACCTGAAACGCAAGACCTCGGAGGGTTTCTTTCGCCAACAGGCCGCACCAGAGCATCGATCGGATCGATGTTAAGCACGGCCGGATAAATGGCAAAAACCTTCGAGGTCTATACGGTTCTGCGGCACGTCGTATCAGGGAATGGCTTAACCGCTGAATTACTTGGCGCTTTTCACCAATTCAAAGTGTAGCTTGCATTTCCACGCGGCACCCGCTTCCAGATCCAGCGGCCAGTGCGCCATGAGCGTGGTGCCTTGATAGTTGCGTTCGAAGCCGGCCTCCGACAGCGAGATGGTCTCCAACGGGAACTGCCACCAGTCGGCGGGCTCGCTCGCGCGAATGAGGCCGCGCCCCACGCGTTCCACGACGACGGCCACATCTTTGGCCTGCGGCGTGACTTCAATCGCATTCAAGCGCTGCAGCCTGCCGCCCGCAAACAGCGTATACGAGCCTTCGGCTTCATCGCCGCCGGAGATGCCCCAATTGGTTTCGACGCCGAAGCGCGCGACGATTTTTTCTGCGCCGGTATTGGTGACGGTGTAAAACACAGCGAAGGCCGACTCGCCGGTTTCCACCACCAGCTTCTTTTCCACGTGCAGCGGATGCCGCGCGCCGTCGATCCATACGCCGCCTTCACGTTCCAAGGTGATGGTCGCCTTCTTAGCCGCGCGCGTCACCTTGGCCTGATAGGGCTGGTTGACGAAGTCGCCCCATTCGGCGTACTGGCTGCGATAGAACTTATCCAGAGTTTCAACCGGGCTAAAGACGTGATCGACCAGACTGGCGCGGCGATACCAATCCGCGAACAATTTCTGATCGAGCCCGGCCTCTTTGGCGCGCACCGGCGCGGCGTGGATGCTTTCCAGCTTGGTCGGTTGTCCTGCTACGATCAACGAGCCATTGGCCGTGGCCTCGACCAAGTCTTGATGATAGCCCTCGCGCCAGCGGGACAACGTGTTGACCAGATTCAAATTGCGCGCGCGCCAGTCCCACTCGATCAATGTGCCGCCGATGGGCGTGTCGATCAGCAGCCACTGCGCTTCGGTGGATACGATTATTTCCGGCCGCGTGTCGCAGTCGATATCGAAGCTATCGACCGTCAGCCATTCCTCGGTGGCGTGCGCGGCCTGCTCGGCCTGCGTCTGCGCTTCAATCAAATGCGCGTAGTTGGCCTCGCGCACGTGGAACAGATAAAGGCCGCCAAACACGCCGTGCCAATAGGGGCTGCTGCATTGTCCGGCCCACACATGATCGAGCGTGGTGCTGCGCGCGCCGACACGTTTCATGCGATGCACCGCGGCGCTGGCCCACAACATGCGTTTGTGCAGCGTGTTGATCTCCGGGTACTTCACCATGAAGTAGCGCCACATGCCGCCTTTGACAAAGCGCAGGATATCCAGGCGGTTTTCGGCCTTCAATTGCTTGGTCAACTTGGCGAGAGCGTGTGACGGCTCGGCGGGCAGCGACCACACATTCATCTCATCGTACGAAGCGGCGGGCACATAGGCCCGCCCGATGGGGGCCACCTGCTGCAAGACATCGCCCGGCGGGCAGGTGATCAACCAATCGGCGTTTTGTTCCAACGCGCTGAAGAATTCTTCCACCCAGCCTTGGGTCCAGCAATGCTCGTAGGTGGTGGGCCACAGGCCAAATTTTTCGCCGTCATCGCCCATCATCACCACGCGCGTGGGCGCTCCGGCCTGCACAGGCCGCGCGGCCTGCTGGCGCAGCCACTCGATGATTTCGCTCACGGCGCTCCACGGTGTGGCGTAGCGCAGATATTGCAAGGAAGCAAAGACACTGACCGCATGGCCTTGCTCTTCCGTCACGTAATAGCCAAAGAGTTCCTCGTCGGTGTAGCCGCCATACTTGAAATGTGTATCGTCGAGGATGGTATAGCGGACGCCGGCTTCGTGCAGTGACTTGGGCAGATGCGGCTCCCAGACGCGTTCGGCCAACCACATCCCGATCGGCTCCGCGCCAAAATCCTTGAGCACCGCTTCATTCATCTTGGCGATCTGCCCCAGCTTGTCGGCGTCGGGCAGCGCGGCCAGCACCGGCTCGTAATAGCCGCCGGTCATGAGCTCCACTTGCCGGCGGCCGGCCAACGTCCGCACGCGCTTCAGAAAATCAGGCTGATGTTTAGCCAGCCAATCGCGCAGCGGGCCGCTGTAGTGCAGCGCCAGCCGCACGCCGGGATGATGTTCCAACGCCGTGATCATCGGCTCGTAGGTTTTGTGATAAGCATCCTCGATCACAAAATCATAGTTGCCGATCGGTTGATGATTGTGCAGGGCGAGCGAGAAATAGAGTTTATTCATGTTGAAAGGTGGCTGAAGCAAGTGAGTGAGTTACGCTTTCGGGACGTAGCCGACGGTGGTGCCGCTGGGCACCATCGTGCCGGCGAAATCGCCGGGTTTCGAGTCTCCGGCCACAACGCAGTTGCGGCCCACGCGGACGCCTTCCGGCACGGTGCCGTTCTTGCCCACGAGTGAAATGCCGGACGTGAGATCGCCCACCGGGTTGGGGCTGTAATCGACGCCATAGCCCACGTGCGCGTTTTGATGAATGACGACCTGCTTGTCCACGATCGTGCGATCGACGATGGCGCCGTTTTCGATGATGGTGTCGGTGAAGATGATCGAGTTGCGCACCACCGCGCCGCGTCCTACTTTGACGCCGGGCGCCAGCACGCTGTATTCCACGGTGCCTTCGATCACGCAGCCGTCAGTGACGAGGCTGTGGGCCACCACCGCGCCCGTGCGAATGTTCACCGGGGGCCGCTCTTCCGATCGGGTGTGGATGACCCAATCGCGATCCAACAGATCGAGCGGGGGTTGATCGGCCAGCAAATCCATGTGTGCTTCCCAGTAAGCTTGCACTGTTCCCACATCCACCCAGTACCCGTTGAAGGGATAGGCGTACACGTTGTGGGTCTTGATCATCTTGGGGATGATGTTCTTGCCGAAGTCGTGTGAGGAGTTCGGGTCCAGGTCATCTTCCTGCAGCATCTGGCTCAACACCTCCGTGGTGAAAACGTAGATGCCCATGGAACCCTTATTGCTCTTGGGCTGCAGCGGCTTTTCCTCAAAATCGATGACCCGATAACTGCTGTCGGTCTGCAGAATGCCAAAGCGCGAAGCTTCGTCCGGTGAAATAGTCAACGTGGCGATAGTGACATCGGCGCGCTTTTCCTGGTGGAACGTGATCAGATCGTCGTAATTCATCTTGTAGATGTGATCCGCCGCCAGAATCACCGTGAAGTCCGGCCTGTGCCGCTTGATGAAATCCCAGTTCCGTTGAATGGCATTGGCCGTGCCGCTGTAACGCTCCATCGTGCCGTCCAACCGCTCGATCGGCTGCAGCAGCCACACCCCGCCATACAGGCGGTCTAAGTCCCACGGCCCGCCGGTGCGGATGTGCTCGTTGAGCGAGTGCGGACGATACTGCGTCAGGACGCCCACCGTCGTGATGCCGGAGTTGGTACAGTTGGAGAGCGGAAAGTCCACGATGCGATATTTACCGGCAAAGGGCACCGCGGGTTTGGCGCGCTTCTGAGAGAGGATGCTGAGCCGGCTGCCTCGTCCGCCGGCAAGGATCATAGCAAGTGCTTTCATGGCTTATCCTTTGGGAGTGGGGTTGTGATAACTTTGCGCAGGGTTCAACACCGACCGGGTAGCGGTAAGTGCACCCTGCGCCAGGCTATGAATTACCGAGCTGTGCGATGCACCTCACTGGCCGTGCGATACAAATCCACATACTGTTGAGCCGAAACCTGCCACGAAAAATCGGCGGCCATACCGCGCTGCTGAATGGCGCTCCAGCGATCGGGATCGGCATAAGCCGCGGCCGCCCGATCGATCGCGCCGAGCAAAGCAGCCGGTGTATATGGTTTGAAGACGAAGCCCGTGCCGCGCTGCGGCGAACGGCCCGCGTCGCTGACCGTGTCCACCAGGCCGCCCGTGGCGCGCACCACCGGTACCGCGCCATAGCGCATGGCGATAAGTTGGCCCAGGCCGCACGGCTCAAAGTTCGATGGCATTAAGAACACGTCGCAGCCGCCATAGATCTGGCGCGCCAACGATTCATTGAAATTGTGATCGACTCCCACGCGCCCCGGATATTTCTCGACCAAGGCGCGCAAAGCCGCGTGATACTTCTCATCGCCGCTGCCCAGGATGACGAGCTGCACGTCGCGTTCCATTAATCGATCGGCCGCCGCCAGCAAAATATCGAAACCCTTTTGATCGTATAAGCGCGTCACCATGCCGATGAGCAAGGCGCGTGGTTTATGCTTCAGGCCGAGCAGGGTCTGCACGGCGCGTTTATTCGCCGCCCGCTTCTTCAGCGAGGTCGCCGCGAAGCGTTCGGTCAACAGCTGATCGGTTTGCGGATTCCATTCGATCTGATCGAGGCCGTTGAGAATACCCGCCACCGGCTCACGGCGCGTCTGCAGCAGATCCTGCAGACCTTCGCCAAACTCGCGCGTCAGAATCTGCCGGGCATAGTTGGGGCTGACGGCGTTGACGATATCGGCGTAGGTTAGGCCGCGCGCCAACCAATTGGCCGTGCCCGGCTTCTCGCCGAGGATGTGCGGCAGCGTGGCGGAGTAGCCCGCAAAGCGAAACAGCGCATCGCCGCTGAGACCTTGATAGAGGAGGTTGTGAATCGTCAGCACGCTGGCGATCGATTTCAACTTGGCGTCACGCCGGCCGCGCAGCGCGAGGTACATCACGGCGGCGCCGGTATGCCAATCGTGGGCGTGCAGCACATCGGGCGTCCAATCGCTGGCGCGCAAAAATTCGATCACGGCGCGGCTGAAGAACAGATACGCCATCACTTCGTCCGGCTGGCCGTAGACGGTGTCGCGCCCGAAGAAGCGTTCATCCCACACGAAGTACGTCGGCACACCGGAGAAATCGGATTCAAGCACTTCGGTGGTGCGGGACCGCGCCCCGGCGGGCACGTCGATAAAGCGATCGACACGCTTGAGGCCATACTTCCTGGCATCGATGGGTCGATAGCGAGGAATGATCACGCGCACGTCGTGGCCCAACGCGCGCAGCGCTTGCGGTAGCGAACCGATCACATCGGCCAGACCGCCGACTTTGTAGAACGGCGTGCATTCGGCGGCGACGAAGAGAACCTTCAGTGAGGTGGGCGGTGGGTTGTCGGCAGCTCGTGAAGATGGCATTGGGTACTCGGATCTAACAGGTGTGGGATAGGGCTTATACTAGCACAGGCTGAGGTACGCGTCAAAGCAGAAAAACCGGGCAAGGCATACACCGTGTGTCTAGGACGCTCTCAGCCCTCGTCCGCGAGAGCGACGTGGTGGGGGCGATTTAATCCGCGCCCAACGAATCATCTCATCCCGATAGTTTT
>PMCF01000311.1 GCA_003154115.1 Anaerolineae bacterium | reverse complement strand
AAGGTGATGACCCCGACCTCTTTGCGCTGTCCGGCCTGGGTAGGTTGCCAGCTGCGGTCGATGCGCTGTAAGACTTCTTCAATAATGTCCGCCTCCGTGCGGTTCCAGTAGCTGGTGCCGATTCGCTCTTCATGGTATGAGGTGATCTGCGGAACCGACACCCACGCGATATGTCGATCTGGCGGAAAGAGCGGCGCGAGCCCATGCGCCCGCGCGCGATCGGGGTCGGGAATTTTGCACACGAGCTTATGGGAGTAGAACTGGTTGATCGCATCCATGATCTGGGGATGCATGCGATACTGATCGGTCAGCCACGCGCGCACACCACTCCCGTCATCACAGCTTTCAAACAACTCACGGAATAAAGAGTACCGCAGATGCTCTACCTCGGCTTCGGGAACTTCCAACTCGGCCGCCAGATCGACGATGGCTTCGGGTCCGATCATGGGCGGTAGCTGTCGACTATCACCCACTAATACTATCTTGGCCCCCTTGAGCATCGGCAGCAGCAATTCAGGCGGGGTCGCTTTGCTGACTTCGTCGACGATGACGCAATCGAAATTGCGGTACTCTTCTGAAAACCGACGCGAGCCGGCTTGCACGCACGTAATGCCAATGACATTGGCGTTATCGATATAGATTTGCCGCAAGTCGGCTTCGTCGCGGGGATCAGCGGCGTGGAGCCGCTTCGCCCAGTCGTTGATCAGACGTTCGCTTTGTTCGAAGTAGGCCCGCTGTTGTGCCAGAGCATCCGCCCAGCGCTGATGACTGGCGACGGCCGCTTCAATGTAAGCCAGATCGTCTATGCTGGCGCCGCGACCGGCTGGCCGGAGCGCGACGGGAACGGCCGCGTGTGCCATCTGCCACCAAGCCAAGTGCGGTCTGAAAACGGCGTCGCTGTTGGCCAGCAATCGCTGGAGATCAGACGTTTGTTTATTGGCGGCCTCCAATTTGACGCCTATTTCGGCCTGTTTGGATTCAAGCCCAGCCAGGCTTGACCGGACTCCAGTGAGGATCTCTTGCACGATACTGTCCGGCAGCACTTGTTGAAGAGCCGCATTCAAGCGCCGGTGTTGGTGATCCATTTCATTCAGATGGGCCTGCCAGCGTATCCTCCATTCGTCACGCGTTAGCCGGCTCGCCGATTCAACGACCTGTTGCAGGGCAGCCAATGGCCGCAATGCGGGCAGCCGGTGCAGCTCTTCCAATAGCTGGAGACGTTGCTGATCCAGCGCGCGTTGGGTCGCCACGAGTTCACGGCCTATTTCTTCGGATCGTTTTGCCGCATTGGATAGGGTGGCCTGACAGGCTGCCGATTCTTGATCAGCCGGGTTCAACGCGGCCGCCGACACCTTGTCCAACTCGCTGATCTCACGTTGAACTGCCGTGGTCAGCGCTTCCACATAAACAGCCAGGCGCTGGCTAATCTGTTGGGCCAGCGTCTTAACCTGGTTGTCGAGCGCCTCGCGTGTGCGTGACAAGTCCGTCGCCGCGAGGCGCAGCTGAAGGGCCGAGCGGGCCACGCTCTCTTGAATCTGGTCTTTGCCCGAGAGCCTCGATCGCCAGTCTGGACGCTGCCTGGCATACATCGTCAGGTCATCATTCAGTTTCTGCAGAATCGTCTCAGCCTCTTCCACCGGATGATAGAGGCCATGGGTATCACGCGAGACGAGCTGGCCCAACCGGGTCTCAGCCCAAGGTTGAGCGAGCGGTTGAACCCGTTTGACGCTGCTCGGGTCGGCTACCTGAAGCCAGTGATCGGCCAGGCGGGCCAATTGCCGGACCAGGCGGCCCAGGGTGGCCGACTCGCTGCGGCTGGTGGTCCAGTCACGCGCCGGGTTAATCAAACTGGCCATTCTCACTGATTTCAACGCGCGGGACCAGGCGTCACGCCCGATCGGGTTATTGAAGCCGGCCGGCGGATCGCTCAAAATCGACGCAGAGGCTTCGCCGACGACGCGTCGCAGACGCGCCTCGATCTCGGCGGGCAGACCTGCGAAGGAGTTCGCGCACACCCGAAGGTCGTTCAGCTGCTGTCGATTCTGTGCCAGTCGCCGCGCGAGACTGGCGATTCGATGCTGCATATCTCGCATGGTAAGGTTGTGTTGAGCTCGTTCCTCAGACAGGCTGGCTTGCTGATCCAGAGCGTCGTACCATTCCATGACAAGTCCAAGAATAGCAGGGAGGTGCGACTTTTGGGTTTCGATGTCGCGGCTGATCTGTTCGCCAGCCTGGCGAGCCAGTGTGGCACGCTGATAGTACGTGATGATTTCACGCAGCCGATTGGCCTTGCCCGATGAGGGGAAGATAGGCGCAGGCCGTGGGTTGCTTTCGGACGATGCGGCCCGGAGGCTGGCTCGATCCGGCTGCCAGACGTCAATTTCCTTCAGCAAGGCATCCAGGCGAGCCTGAGCCTGGCGCTGTAAGGGAGGCCTAAGCAGTCCATCCAATTCAGAGTCGGGATGAGTCACGTCGAAGTCAACGGACAGATCCATTGACCGTGAGGCAGTTGTCTGCAGCTGTTCCAGCGCCTCAAGTAGTTTGCGCCGGTTACCAATCGCTTGCTGGAGCAACTCATCATTGCGCCGGTAGGCATCTGCTCTGACTTGAATTTTCCCCGCCTGTTCGTGCAAGTAAGTCTGCTGCTGATCATGCTCTCTCGCCAGGCCTAGAAAGTCTTCCAGTTTAGGCCAGTCGTTCAGCAGCTGCTGAAAGGCCAGCAGGGGTTCACGACGCGCTTGCAGATTACGCTCGCACCCCTGGGCCGTGTCGGCCAGCCATTTGGAAATGACATTCTCCTCCAGGTATTGCTTGCCCTCTTCCTCAACCCGATCGGCATGACCGCGACGCAGCGCCCGGATCGCAGTATGGCGCACCAGGCGGCTCATGGCATTATCGACCGCCAGATTGGCCTGAGAGGCAATGAGCGTCCGCTTATTGCGGATGGCGTTCTGATAGCAGATTTCGGCGATCACCGTGGTTTTGCCGGTGCCCGGCGGCCCCTGAATGAGGAATAGATCAGGGGCATTCAGCGCGCCTTCCACGGCCTTGAATTGCCCTGCATTCAACATCGGCTGCAGTAGATCGGTGCGGGCAAGTTCGATGCGATTAGCCGGGTCAGGCAGGCGCGCCTGATCGACATCGAACAAGAATTCACTCAAGCGCGGGTTCTCGCTGCGGCCACGCTCCAACGACTGAAGGCCGTACTTCAGGCGCTTGATTTGAGCCAGATCTCCGCCCGCCCGGTAACGCAGCACGGCGGTTTTGGGCAGGCGGTCAGACCGCTGTTCGATCTGCCGGGCCACGTCTTCGTCAAGCACTACCTCGAGCCAGCCCTGGCCCTCATCGTACCGATCGAGACTCCCGACCAGCCAATCATTCGATTCAAAGTCTGAGTCTACTTCGCGTCCGGCCAGCAAATCCAATAAGCGTCCAATGCTGACGTCCCTGGGAATCTCGCTGACTTCAATCTGTTCACCCACTTTCGCTTTGATCTTGTCCCAGGGAATGGGCTGCCGGCCGACATCGAGATGGAACCTCACGACCTGGCCCGCTCGCAGCAAGCGATAGGTCTGATAAGGTACGTCAAACTGGGTCGCGCGGGCCGCGCGTTCGAGGAGGTCAAGGTATTTCTGCCAGTGTGTCAGGCGTGTTCGAATTTCCGCCTGTTTGCTGCTGGCTTCAGACATTTTCAGTACGGAGTCCAGGAGCAATGGCGGAATGCCTGACGTCTTACTGCCGGCATCCTCTATGGCGTGGAATTTTACCCAGGCGAGTTTGCTCCAGGCGTTCCTGACACCCACGGATTCAGGTGGGCAGTCGATGCGCGTCAGCACGAAAGCGCGCTCACGGCTAAGCGTTTGTATCCCGATGAGCCCCAGCGCCTTACGCCCCAGCTGAGCAATTAGATTGATATTGGGTCCGTGCTCAACATCGGCGGCGAATCTGATTTCTGCCAGCGCATCACCTTCACGCCCGCGTCCACCGTTGCGCAGATAGACGAGATAGCGGTAAGGGCCAAGCAGGTTCAGCAATGCGCGCGCGGCCTGTTCGGCCAACTCGGCATCATCCCAGTCAGCGGCCGGAGGGTATGACAGAAGACCGATCTCTTCGATTTTTCGCGCCGCGGATTTCTTCAACGCGAGAGGGAGATCAAACTCGGGGATTGGCTCGCCACGCGCGAGTTGGTCAACCTCCAAACGTTCCGCCGCCGGGTGGGGGCGGGGCGTGTCACGCGTCGATCGGGTCGTGCCATTGGACCGTTCTGCCGTCAAAGTTTTCACCTTGTAAATTTAGGCAACGTCTCGTTCAGACAACCTCAGACGATACTCTCTTGATCGATCTCAGCGACGTCCCAGCGGAGTTCTCAGCCGGTCCAGCTTCAGATCAGCGCGCTGAGCACCACGCGCCATCTGTCACTTTCACGCAGCATTGTTCAACTGTGAGCCGGTTCGCTCTTGAGCCAGCCAGACTGCAATCGTACCATGCTACCACTCATCAAGACTAACCGCTATCTGCGCCATCCACAAACACGCCGGCGCATGATCACTGAGAACGTGTATGACTCTTCGGTCTTTGAGGGCGCGATCGGCTTGCCCAAGCCTCAGCCTTTCGGCTCACGCCGCCACAAAATGGCCCACTTAAAGAAACGCGCCCATCGGTACATAGTTCTCGATGCAGTCCTGCTGAACGGCGAGAAGATATTCCTCTCGCCGTTTTTTGCTGCCGCGTCCTGAAAATCCATAGGCCGGTGCGGGATAGTCAGCCTGGGTAGCCAGGCTGTCAGCCCGCCAGCGTGCGAGTCGCCCGTTGCCATCACGAAAAGGATGGATCAACAACCGTTCGGCGTGAACGACCGCGATGCTCATGGCGACCTCGTCAAGCGGCGCAGGTTTACAAGGTGTGAGTCGCCGCAGGATGCCGCGCTCAAAGTCACGCATGTTTTCAGCCACGCGTTTGGCAGGCGGCCAGCGAAAGCCGCCTTTCTCAAATTCGACCTGCCGATATTCTCCGGCCCACTCGTAAATGTCGCTCAGCCAATCATGAATTGGAGAGAACCAAAATCTCAGTCGTGTTTCAGCCTAACGCGGCCTTGACGCGTTGAGGCGTGAAGGGAATCTGTCGCACGCGCGCCCCGCTCGCGTGGAAGATGGCATTGGCGATCGCCGGCGCCGTCGTGATCGTCGCTGGTTCGCCCGCACCCACGGCCGGTTGATCGGGGTGGTTGATCAGCACCACGTCCACGTCCGGTACGTCCGAGAATTTCAAGATCGGATACGAGTCCCAATCGATGCTGGTGATGTGAGACTCATCGAAGGTCACTTCTTCGTAGAGGGCGCGGCTCAGCGATTGCAGCACATTACCCTCGATCTGATTTCGCAGCCCATCGGGATTGATGATCAATCCGCAATCATGAGCCGTCACGATGCGCAGGACGCGGATCGCTCCACTGAGCGGTTCCACGTGAACGTGTGCGACGGTTGCGACGTAGGCCACCTCATTCTCGTATTGCGCGAAAGCGAGGCCACGTCCCTCGCCGGCGGGCAGCGGTGTGCCCCACTCCGATCGTTGAGCGGCGGCCCGTACGACTTCGATCGCGCGGGGATCGGTCAAATGACGCAGTCGGAATTCGAGCGGATCGATCTGCGTGGCAGCCGCCAGTTCATCCATAAACGATTCATTGGCAAAGGTGTTCGCCGCACCACCGAGCGTGCGCATCGACGACGTGCGCAAGAGTGAGTCGGCCAGCCAATGTGCCGTGACGCGCTGATGGGGAAAGTCGTAGTTGGTCGGCGCATTTCGATCGCCACCGCCGAACCACTGCGGGCGCGAGGATCGTTGCCCATAGATCAGTTGTCCGGCCAGCAGTTGACTCTTCCCACGCGGGCGACCGACATGCGACGGCGTCCACACGTCGTATTGCCAGGCGATGACCTGGCCCTGTCGATCCAAGCCGCCACTCACTTCCATCACCATCGCCGGCGCATACGGCTCCCACGCGAATTCATCCTGACGCGACCACTGTACGCGCACCGGTTTGCCGACGACCTGCGAGAGAATCGCGGCATCGGCGGCCGCATCATCTGAGCCGTTGTGTCCGTACGATCCCGCTCCTTCAGCGTGAATGACCTGCACCTGCTCCGGCGAC
>PMCF01000136.1 GCA_003154115.1 Anaerolineae bacterium | reverse complement strand
TCGAGGATCACTGCCACTTCATCCGCAGTCTTAATCTTTGCCACTCACCTCCCACTTACCCCGGCCAATCGCCACTCAAATCGGCCCGGCTGTCCCACTACCTTAACTCCATCATCCTGCTGGCCCATCCGACTCCCCACCATCGCAAGCGCCAAAACCGATCGGCTCAAAAGTGGTATTATCCCAAATGGGTGACTGACTGCAATCAGCTGTCTCCCTGCCAGATATTCTATAACAACCGACCTTCTCAAGTCAACCAGCAAATTTTTGATTTTTCCTGCAGGTGCCCGGTAGTCGCGCAGCCCCTGACTTGCGAAAGGAGCGCCTCATGCCTGCTGCACTGCTCAATGATACTTTGTCCTTTCTGGCCTTTTTGCACGCGCACGACATTCGTCCGCGTGGCTCACGCTGGCTGCCGCCCTCTGCTCTAGCCGCCCTCAACTCGCAGCTGCTCATACGCGATCAGGTTGGCACGCCCAGCCGTCCTCAAGGGGGGCGGATTGGCACCGTCGAGCGCAACACCGAACGCATCCGCTTCGTTCACTTCCTGTGCGAAGCCGCCCACCTCGTCGCCAAGACCGGCGCGTATCTCAAGCCCACCCTGCGCGCCACCCGCTGGCTGGCGGCTGAACCATCCGATCAACTGCATCAGCTCTTCGTCGCCGCTTATCCCGATCAACCCTCGCGCCCCCTCGATGAACTGTGGCGCACCTATCGTCTGCCCGGCTGGTCGCTGGCGTCACCCACTGTCTGGCTCACGCAACTGTTTGCCATCCTGCGGGCCGCTCCCCCTGGCGAACGGATCAAACTCACCACCCTGCTGAAACTCGCCCCACCGGAAGACGGAGACGAACAGCCAGATGAAATATTGCGCGGCGTACTCCATTATCTGGAATGGCTGGGCGTTGTTGTCTGGCACGGGCCGGCCGCCCTGCAAGTAAACCAGATACCCATCCCGTCAGATTGTCTCGCGCGTAGCGCGCGCAGCGTACCGATGGTTTTGCTCCCCGCCTCTCGCCTTAGGCTTGAACTGCTCAATGCCAACTTCTCTCGCCTATATGAATTGTCCGACTATGCCGACCTGATCGCCGTCACTCCTGTGCGCGGCGCTGTAGGCCAGCGCCCCGTTGCTGTGCAACGGCGTTACCGGTTGAATCGCGATCACATCCAACGCGCCCTGCAGCGCGGCCGCTCGCTCGATGCCATCTTGCGCTTCCTCGAAAACACGCTCGGCGACGCACTGCCCACTCGGCTGGTACAGCAACTACACGACTGGGCCGCCCCGCTCGAGCGGGTCGCCGTGCGCCGCGTCACCCTGCTCGAAGTCAAAGACCCGGCCACCCTCACCGACCTCACCCGCTCGCATCGGGTGCGGGAATCCATTCAACGCACCCTTTCGCCGCGCGCCGTCGTCGTCCGCGACAGCCGCCTGCCTGCCCTCCTGCGTCAACTTGCGAAGCATGGCCTCACCCCCCGCACCAACCTCCCGACTACCCAACTATCAGACTACTCGACTACCCGACGCTTCGACTCCCCCTTCCTCGCCCAACTCTACTTCGCTGCCCTGCTCAATCAGCAACTCGCCGATTGGCTGCCCGCGCCCTATCGCGTCGACTACTCCATCGCCCTCGACCTGGCCCGTCAACTCACCCCGCACGATCAACTCCTCGCCGCCGAACTGGCCCAAGAAGCCGTGGAAATGCTGACCGCACAACCGTCATGCCCGAATGCTTCTATCGGGCATCCAGGCAGCCCAACGGCGAATCACGTTGACGGAAACTCTGGATTCCCGCTGGAAACACGCGGGAATGACAACACGAGAGCAGCCGCTCAATTAGAATCGATCTTGGCCCTGATCGAACAATCGATCGCCGCCCACACCCCGCTCGTCATGCGCTACTACACCGCCGGGCGGGACGCCCAGACCGATCGGGTGGTGGAACCCCTGCGGCTGGAATGGCGCGGCGCGGCTTATGCGCCCGGCGACGTTCCTTACCTTATCGCCTACTGCCGCCTCCGGCAAGCAGAACGCGTCTTTCGCGTCGATCGTATCGTGGAGATCAGCCAAGCAGAGTGACTGCTTGAGCGACCGCGAACGATCTGGCGAACCGCGCATCTAATCCGCGTCCCACGGTCCGTGGCCGGCCGTCAATTGACCGTTATCTCAAGACCGCATATGAAGATCAGGGGAACACGGTACAACCGGCGACGCTGTGAGAATCATGCACAACCATCGCCCGGATCTTGTAAGAAGCCTTCAACTGCGGTACACTGATTCATGTAGACCTATCCAGGAGTGCGATCATGACCAGCCTCACCGTACAAGTGCCAGAACGTCTGGCGCAAGAACTCAGCAGCGCCGGACAAGAATTCATCGCCGAGATGATCGAACTCGGCTTACACACGCGCCGCATTGAGCAGGCCCTGGCACAGTATGCCCAAGGCCACATGACTTTGGGCGCAGCCGCCCACCTCGCCGGCATTTCTGCCAGCGAAATTGCGCGCTATGCCTATGCTCGCGGCCTGGAGCCGCGCTTCAGCGCCGACACCCTGGCCGAGGAATTGGCCTAGTGCTTACAGTGATCTGTGACTCCGGCCCGCTCATCGCCCTTTCATTTCATCCTACTACGTAAAATTCCCTGGGGCGCTCCACCGGCTTCTTGCCCACCACCTCAATCCGCTTCACCTGATCTTCGTCCAGGAAATAGAAACGCACGCTATCCACCTGCGGCGCGATCAACAGCGCTAGCCGCTCGCGCAATTGCTGATACGCCGTGTCCTTCAACTCGCACTCGAACACACTGTACTGCACGTGCGCGCCAAAATTGCGCAGCAACTTCATCACCTTCGTGCGGCGCTTGTCTTCGGGTATGTCGTAACTCACCACCACGAACATCACGGCCTCCGCCTTCAAGGAGTCAGTGCCCGATCGGCATTGACGGACATCCGGCCCTGTGGCACAATAGATTCAGTCATCAGCAGAATTGGAGAGGCGCCGTCATGACATGGATAACTTATCAGGGTCAAGTCACCAATGGTCGTGTGACTTTGCCTCCCGCCATCCATCTACCCGAAAAAGCCACCGTCCTCGTCACGGTGCTGGCTGGGGAAATCCCCGGCGATCTCCGGCCCGGTGATGTGACGCGTTCCCAGCAAGTCGTGTTGGACGAAGCCCGCGCTTGGCGTGCCCGGCTGATGGCGGCGGGTGTACAGACCCAGTCGGTTGACACGCTGGACGAAGTTCGCACGGAGCGCCTCAATGACCTCACAGATTTGCGTTGATTCCGGCTTGATTTTGAAACTAGTGCTCAACGAACCGGACAGTTCCCTGGCCGATGCGTTGTGGCAAGACTGGCTGGTGGTTGGTCGGCAACTGGTTGCGCCGCCCTTGCTGCCCGTTGAAATGACGGCTGTTCTCCGCAAGTATGTTTATCGTGGCACGCTCGCTCTGGAGCAGGGGTTCAGGGCCTTGCAGACCGCCTTGGCTTTTGATGTCACCCTCTTGACGTTCCCCGACTTACACAATCGCGCCTGGCAATTAGCCACTCAGCTGAATCGCCCCACGGCCTATGACGCGCATTATCTGGCCTTGGCTAAAATCCTTGACTGCGAATTTTGGACAGCCGATCAACGCCTGGTCAACGCCGCGCAAAGTACACTGCCCTGGGTTCACTGGTTGGGCGAATTTTCACCGTAGTCAATGGCGGTGTGCCGTTGAGCACAGCATCACTCATCATCAATCTCGCTCCCTTACATCCGCTTCAATTCGGTAATCCGCTTTCATATCCGTTGACAGCCCTATCTGTTTATCCGTTTCGCGCAGCATCCGTTGAAGACCCTATCCGTTGATCGCCTCATCCGCGATGGCATCGGCCAATTGATTGCGCTCGCGCGGAATATGCGTGAACGTCACCTGCTCGAACCGCTCGGCCAGTACCCGCGCCCGGCGGTGCAACTCCTTCAGCGCCAGACTGTTCACCCGGATCCACCCACTCATTTGCTCCACCACCACCCGGCTGTCGGAAAACACCCGCACCTCGCGTGGCAGCGGTTGATACGTCAACACCTGCTCCAGCGCAAAGATCAGCGCGGCATATTCCGCCTGGTTGCACGTCATCGCCGGCGCGCTCTTATTCCGCCACGCGATCAACTTCCCATGCTCGTCCTTAATCGCCACCCCCAGACCCGTCGTATGCGGCTGCACCGAGGCGTCGGTATACACCGCCAGAATGGTATGCCCCATGACTACCCTCCTAATGTCCCTCTATCCCGCTGTCCCTCCGTCCCGCTATCGCTCTGCTTTCTCATTGAACATTGATCATTGATCATTGATCATTGAACATTGTTCATTGCTCTATACCCTTTCGCCTCTCCCTTCACCACCCGCGCCATCTGCCGCGTCTGCAACTCCAGACAGCGCCGCCACATCGTCTGCTCGTTCGTGAACGGATACGTCGTCGTCTTCGTCACGCGCTGCTCATAGGCTTCGATCACGCGCTTCACCGCCGCCTCCGTCATGACCAACGGCCGATCTTTATCCGGCCCCTTCACAAAATCCTGCTTGCCGATAGCCTCCCGATTGAGCAATGCCACGACCACCGGATCGACCAGCACTGGCCGGAACTCCTCCATCAGATCGAGCACCAGCGAGGGTCGCCCGTACTGCACCGTGTGAAAGAAGCCGAGGTACGTATCGAGTCCCACCAATTGAGCGGCCGCGTTCACATCCTTCTGCAGCAGCGCATATCCAAAACTCAACAGCGCGTTCACCGGATCGGGTGACGGATGATAAATGCGCTGCTTGAAGTCCAGATCGTGCTTCAACATGGCGCGAAATCCCGACCAGTACCACGCGCCTGCCTTGCCCTCAAAACCGCGCAGCGAGTCCGCGTTGCCGGTGGCCTGCGCGCTCACCATCATCTCGGCAATGCCGCGCGTGGCCTTGTCGAGCGCGCCCCGGTCTTTGGGGACGAAACCGTCAACGTCAGCGTGCAGCGCAGTCCGCAGATACGCCAGTTGATTTGCCAGCTTGCCCACGACGATCGCCTTCGCCAGTGCCAGATTTTCCAGTTCATTGCTCATCACCTGTAGTTGCTTCAATCGTAATTCGGCAAACTTCGATTCATTCGCCACCAACCGCCCGCGCACCTTGCCGTGCAGCGACATGAACACCACATCCACTTCCGCCTGCAACAGCAGCGCCAGCGCCTGGGTCGTCAACTGCACATTGCCCATCACCACCAATTGATCGAGTTGGTGCAGTGGAATCTCGGCCATTACCGCGTTGCGTTCCTTCGTCACCAGCAGCCGTTGCTCCTGCTTGCGCACCACCGCGCCCTGCTCACGCACATAGTAAGTTGACATCGCTCGCTCCTTTCAAGAACGCCGCGAAACAAGGAAACAAGTTGGCAAGTAGACAAGGCGGCATCTTGCATCCTGCATCTTCCATCTTGCATCTTGTCATCGCCTCACCGCCGGCGACAGCACATACTGCTCATTCCGCACAAAGAACACACCCAGAAATCGGAAGCCCTCCTCAAAACTCACCACCCGCGTCTTGTACGGATTGATCGCCAAGCGCAATTGCGACAGGGCTTGCGTGGCTCGTTCCAGCGCCGCGTCGGCTTCGGGCTTCTTCGCGCACAAGATCAACCAATCGTCGGCATAGCGCACCAACGCCAGTTTGCTCTGCAGCATCTGTTGATCGAAAGCGTGCAGGTACACATTTGCCAGCAGCGGCGAGATCACGCCGCCTTGAAATGTCCCCACCGCTGGATCGCGCGATGTTTGCGCGCCGCGCCCGCTCATCTCGTTAAACACCTGCGCGTTCAACCAACGCTCGATCAGCCGTAGCACCAGCCAATCGTCGGTGTCGCGCTGGATCATCTGCATCAACCGCCGATGCTCGATTCGTTCGAAGCAATCTTTGATATCGCCATCCACCACCCAGCGGCGTCCCTGATCGCGCCACTGCGCCACGCGCTGCGCCGCCTGCTGCAAAGAACGCCCTTCGCGAAAGCCATAACTGCAATCCAGAAACCGGCGCTCATAGAGTGGTGCCAGCACGTCATACACCGCGCGCTGTACAATGCGATCCCGAATCGTTAGGATCGCCAACGGACGCAGACCACCGCTCGCTTTGGGTACCAGCACGCGCTTCACTTTCTGCGGTTCATACACGCCGCGCCGTAGCTGGGATTGCAAACCCTTCAGGTTCGTATCGAGGTGCGTCTCAAAATCCCGCAAGTTTTCGCCATCCACGCCCGGCCCGCCGCCATTCGCCTTCACCTTGCGCCAGGCTTGCAGCAAATTCGCCGCAGCATAGATCTGCGGCGCCAGAGACGACCAGCAGCCCTGCGCCTCGGCGGGCCGCGTGCCCGGCCGATCGCGCTGGTCCACCGGCACAATGGCTTGCGGCGCAATAGCTTGCGGCGCAATGACTTGCGGTGGAACGTCACGCACTTTCCTGGCTTGCGCGGGTTGCGTCGTCTTCGCGCGTTGGCGTTGCATCAATTCCATCAACCACGCGACTGTCTTGCCCATGCTATCCCTCCTATCCGTCATCGCGGCTGTCGCTTCGTCTTTGCCAAAGATCACACTCGATCATCCCGTTGTCTCGAAGACACGAGGCTTCGCGTGAAACAGCACTTCGTCATCTTGTCCCGCAGGGACACGTCATCTTGTCCCACAGGGACACGTCACCCTGTCTCTCTATCCCTCTTTCTCTCTTTCCCTCTATCTCTCCGTCTCACCTCCACTCCGTCACCTCTCACGTCTCCACCACTTCACCCTCGGCCAGCGCATCCGCAGCGCGGGCCACTTCACCTGCGGCCAACGAATGCGCAGCGCAGGTCGCCGCGGGCGCGGTACGCGCACCGCTGGTCGCGGAATCTGCCGGCCATTCTCAAAATATTTCTGTGCCAACTCGCCGATGGCCCACGTCCCGCCGGCGGCCAGCGCACCCGACACGACCCAGCCCACGAACGGAATCAGCTTCACCAGCTGCTGGCTCACGTAGCGCAGCGCTACACTACTCGCCATCGTTACTAACAGTTCGCCGCTGTAGCGATCGTTTACCGGCTCGCCGTAGATTGCACCCAGCCGCAGCACCAGGCGCAGTTGAATCAGCACTTGTAGCGGCAGATCCAGCAGCGGGGCCGGTTCCGTGCCCACCAGGCCGCTCACCAGCATGGAGCGATTGATCACCCGCTGCGCGGCGGTGCGCCGCCAGCCCAACACTTCACGGCCCAAGGGTGTGGCTAGATTCGGACTGGCTTCGACCAGGTGCGGCAAGAGTCCTGCGTTAATGCTTTGAAAATCACGCGCCTCGATCGGAAACAACGTGCAGGCCAGCGTGCGATTCAGTTCCGCCACCGACGCTTGGTCGGCCACTTGATCGATCTTATTCAACACGATCAACAGCGGGCGGCCCAACGCCCGCAACCGGCAAATCCATTCGTGTTCCCACGCGCGCAGGCCGGCCGCGCCATCCAACACCCACACGATCAGATCGGCGCTGGTCAGCACGAACCACGCGGTTTCACCCTCGTGCAGTTGACCGTTGGGGCTGTGCGCCGGGACATCGACGATGGCAAACAAGCCAAAGTCTTCGACGCGCAATTCCTCCTGTATTTCCGGCGTGGCGCTAGCCGGCGACACCGTTGATCCCTTCAACGTATTCAGCAGGGTCGATTTGCCCGCCCCGCTCGCGCCGATGAACACCACCCGCGATCGGCTCTCTCGATCGACCTCCTCGCGCACATGGTCCCAATCGAGCGCATTCAGAATCGAGCCAAGGCCGCCCGCCGCGCTGCCCGCCGGGCCGCTCACATCCGCGTCACTGCCGTTCGGTATCTGCTCACGCGAACGATCCAGCCAACCTTGCAGCCATTGCATCGTCATACCTCCTGACTGGGAATGAGGGAAGGAGAGAATGAGAGATGGAGGGAAGCGCTTGTCGTGCTATCGCTCCGTCTCTCTGTCCCTCTATCTCTCTATCCCTCCGTCGCTCTAGCGTCCCTCACTCACAAAGATCGCCTGATGCTTCATCAACTCCAACCGATCGCGCACGTAACTGGCGAACTCCCACCACAGCTCATCTTGAATGCCACGCCCGCGCGCCAGGTACGCCTCCAATCGATCAACCATCGTGGCAAACGGCAGATCGTCCACCTGTCCTTCAGCGGTCTTCACCCAATCCGATCGTTGAGCAAAGCCATCGAGCGCTCCTTCCACATTCGCGCCCAGCGGTTCATCGCAGCCGCCGTTGAGCGCAAACGCGCCGCCCTTCACGCTGATCACGCCAGTCGCCAGGCTCAACGCAAACACCTGCCGCGCGTGATCGTCCTGCGCCAGTGCTTCCAACACATAGAAGTTGCGAGTCAGCGCAGCCTGCTCGAACGGTTCACGCGTGGCGGTGAACGCGGTCACGTCTTGCGGGGCGAGACCCACTTCTACGTGCAAGAACTGCACTTGATCGCGGCGGCCCGTGCCCACCAGCGTGGCATTCTCGAACGCAAAGCCGGAGTTCGTCTCATCGGGCACGCCCACCAGCCACCAATCGCGCGGCGTGGCGCGTTTCTCCACTTCCAGCGTGCGGCCGGCGGCGCGGTGATAGGCCGCTTCCAGCGTCGCCACCACCAGATCATCACCGTCAGCCGCTTCATCGTCGCGCGCTTGGATCGCCAGCGCTTCCATTTCCATCAATTCCAGCAGCGATAGTTGGCTGGTGTAGACCCGCGTCTGCTTCAGCAGTTCGTCACGCCACGTTTGAAACAGCTGCGCTTCGTCCAACAGTAACAGCGCAGCGAGGGGCGCCGTCCCCAACTCTTCCGGGATGCGCTCGCTCAAGCGGTCGATCAAGCCATCCTGCGCCAGGCTGATGTCGGCATAGGGATGCGCCGCCAGGCGCGACAGCGCGCTGCTGCGCGCGGCGGCCAACTGCAGCACCACGGCCCGGCACCGTCCGCTAAATTGTTCGAGCCGTTCGCGCTCGGCCTGCACCTGCCCGCGGATTTCCTGCAGCACATTCACCGCCGCGGCGGTGGTATCGACCGTGAACGCATACATTTCCCGGTCGTTGACCAACCGCTCGGCCATCAGCACCACCGACGTCAAGCCCACGCCCCGATCGACCGTCTGAAACAACGCGGTCAGGACTTCGACAAAGCGCGTGATGGTCTGGCGCGAAGCATTGACTTGCAAGAACTGGTTGATACGCTGCTGCAGCGGTTGCAGTTCTTCTTCGGTGCGGCGCAGTTGGGTCTGCGCTTCGCCGCGCTGCCGTTCCAGCGCCTTAAGTTCCAGATCGATTTGATCGCCGAGCGTCTTCAGCCAGACCGCCGGGCGGCGTTCGGTATCGCGGTACAGCACGGTGCAGGCTTCGCTCAATCGCGGCGCGATGTCGCGCTTCAGTTGGGCCGTCCGGCGTGCGCACAGCGGGGACCATCGTCCGCTGGGCTGCGGAGCCAGCGCGCGTTGTAAGTGACTCAATACCTGCGGGGCACGCTCTTTCTCGTTCTGCGCCGTCACGCCATCAGCCAGATTGCTCAGGCTGATGGCGGGGTTGAAGACGCGGTTGTTCTCGTCGGTGCGGATGAAGTTGAACAACCTGTCAGCCGTCCAGCCCAACCGCATCAACAGGCTGATCACATCGTCGGTGTAGTTCAGTTCAGTCGCTTGAATTGCCTGGTTTTCCATGTCACCCTCCTCTTAGAAATGCGGATTGCGCAGCGCCCCTGTGGGGATGCGGAATTTCCGCGTTGGTCATCACTCCATCTCTCCGTCCCTCTATCTCTCCATCCCTCCAATCACGCCCCACATCGCTCGATCACTTTACGCGCCGTCTCTTCGGCCTTCGCCAGTGCGATGGCTTCCTGCAGCGCACTCAGATTCACCGCGGCCAGCGCCGCATTGAACGAGCCGAGAAAACTCAACGGTGCCTCGCCTGAGTCGGAAGCGGCCTCATCGTGGATGTTGACCAACAGCGATTGCAGCCGATCGCGCATCGCGGGCGAGGTCAACAGATGTACACCTAGCGCGATCTGCCGCAGAAAAGCGTCGGTCGCGGTGTCGCTCAATTTGCCCGCCGGGTCTTCGCCTTCCGGCCATTCGGTCAGATCGGCCTGAAAGAGCAGATCGAACGGCGGCCGCGCCGCTGCTACGCTTTCACCGCTGATGAACGTGTGGTGAAAGCCCTGCCGATAGACCCAATCGAGTTCGCGCATGAGCGCCGCGTAGTTGTACAGGATGTTGGGCCCGCGTCCCTGAAACGCTCGCGGGCCGATCACAATGCCCCAGAACGTGACGTTGGTCGCGCCGCGCTTTTCCAGCAGATGGCGCAGCAGATACGCGTCGTGAATGAACGTCGACGATCCCAGCCCGCCCACCGCGCTGCTAATCTGCACGACCAGCAGCGGCTGCTCGCGCTGCGTCTCGGCCTGGCGCTCCGCCAACACGCGCTCCATCGTCATCTTCTTGCCCAACGGCGTAGGGTAGAAGGCGTCGAGCACACGCGCCAGCGCCGTTTGAATCGAGGCGATGTCCATCTCGTAATCCAGCATCCCGATAGGCCGCCACTGCCCCGCGCCGCGCCCGTAGGTCCAGGCGACGGGAATGCCGCGCAGCAACCGGCGATAGCGCCGCGCCAACTGCGGATAGTTTTGCAGATTCGAGCGGGCGTCTTCCACGCCGAAGCGGCACAACTCCGTGTCGGTCAGCGTCACGCGTTGCAAGCCCGGCAGCGTCGTCTCGAAACGATCACCGCGATCCGAGTCTTTCCACAGATAGCACGCGGCTTGCTGATCGAGCAGATCGAGCGCCTTCAAGTGGGTGACGATGCGCCCGCCCACGCCGCCCAGTCCATTGAATAACACCCGCGTGGTGGGCGCCACGCGTCCTTCGCCGGCCGAGGTGTGTTCCAAATCCTTCAGGCCGTTGCCATTCGGGCTAACCCGTGTGACCTTCAATTGTGCTTTCATCTTGACCTCCGCATCTGGATGTTAGAAGTTGGATATTGGTAGTTGGTGAATGCCTGGATAGCATCGTGTCTTCCTGTCCTCTTGTCTTCTTGTCATCGTGTCATCGTGTCATCGTGTCACGCGAAGCGTGTCCCCGTGTCCCTCTGTCTCTCCATCCCTCCATCTCTCTATCGCGCCCCCACCTCATCGTCCGCTTCACTCATCCTGCGCTGCCGGAAGAAATTCTGATACATCAGGATCAACCGCCCCAGATACAACTCGTCGCCATCGAACAACAAGTGCGTCTGGATCATGCGACCTTCCCAGCTCAATGGTGTTCCGCGCGCTTCGATGAGCGGCCCCTCGGGCGTCATGATCACGGCGGCTTGCTCGATCGGCTCTGCGCCCTCCACGTGAATGCGGCATTGCAGATCACCGCCGATCCCCCACACTTCACCCAGCGCCATCGTGTGCAAGTCGGCGCGTTGTGACACCTCGCGCTCGGGATCGAAAATCTCCAGCGTGCCCTCGTCGGTGAGATTCACGGGAGTAGCCGGCGGCGTCCGTTTGCGCGCCATGACGACCAGCCAGCCTAATCCACCCAGCACACCGATCGTGCCGACGATCAAGATCGCCCACGGGAGTACAGGAGTGGTCTTGGGTTGCGTGGGAGTCAGTGTGGCAACGGTAGCGGGTATTGGAGTTGGAACCGATGTGACTTTGAGCGTTGGTGTCTGAATCGGCGTAACAGTCGGTGTCACAGTCAACGTCGGAGTGAAAGACGCGATCGGTGTGGAGGTAGACGCCAGCGACATGATTGGCAGGGCTGCGACCGCTTTGTGTACGTCTGCCGTCGATTGAATCTCGCGCGCGATGCCGCCCGTGATCGCGGCGAAGTCCTGCCACATCGTCAGCCAGTCCGTGCCATCCACCGAACCGATGAGCAAGGCCGATACGACGATCTCACGCTGCGCGAGCTGCTGCGCCAACACGTGCATCTGCGCGCGATAAGCCCGGGCGTCCTCAACGGGATCGGGGATGCCGTCGGTGATCAACACCACATCCGCGCTGGACGCAGGCTGATCAAACAGTTGCGTGAGCAGCGAGAGGAACGACGTGCCGCCCAACGATGTGGATTTCTCAAGCGCCGTGTTGAGCAGCGCAGCAGACGCTGGCAGACCAGCCGTGATCACGGCCGTCACGCTTGCGCCGAAGAAATACACCTGCATCGACCGATCGGGTTGAGCCAACCGATCGAGTGCAGCGAGCGCCGTATCACGGACCAGCGCGCGTGTGGCCGATCGATTCAGTATGGAGTTGCTCTGATCAATCAGCAGCACGTAGTGGCGTGGTGTAGCGGCCCGGGCCGACTGAATCAACGCGAATAGGCCCATGCAGGCCAACACAACCAGGACCAGCACGAGCGTGAGACAGCCGCACGCGCTGCAACCAAGCCGACGAAGCGGATGACGATTTTGCGAGAACATGAGCCACCTCCGTCAAGATGAGGCGCGGCGGGCTAGCTGCTCTGCCGCGCCATTTCCAGCAACAACACGATCAAGAACAGAATTGTCAGGAAGACAACTGCCGTACTGGTGCCGCTTCGAGGTCGCAGAGCCGGCATCACCACGACGGATGGAATCTCGGCCGGTCGACTACTGAGACCGGCCAGGACCAAGAGCATCACAACGATGACGAAGATTGTGCCCATGGTGATCCTCCTTGCTTCCAAGGTATCACGCGATGGTCGTAATCGTCATCCACCTGCCAGGAGAAAAAGGTCTGAATGCAGAGAAGCACAGAGACCGAGGACATCGGTCTCTGGCGGAAGCGGGGGAAGGAAAGGAGCGTCAATCTGAGGTTAAGTGCCGCCTCCTTGATGTTTCCACCAATCATCGAGCTCATACCGGCTGCGAAGATCCAACTTGCGTAGAATGTTGCTCACATGCGTTTTGATAGTGGCGACAGAGACGAATAGCTCAGCGGCAATTTCCTGATTGCTTTTGTCCTGTAGTACCCGGGGCAGAACCTCACGTTCGCGCGGTGTCAGACGTTTAAGTTCTGACGGCTCGGTACCCTGGCCGTTTTGATCGAGCAAGCGGGTGACAATTTTGTGAGCGATGAACGGATCGAGATGATAATGCCCAGTCGAGGCATCGCGCACGGCTTCGATGACCTCATGGGGATAAGCTCGTTTGAGCAAATAGCCGATAGCGCCGCATTGCAGCGCTGGAAAGACCAGATCGTCGTCATCGTAGGCGGACAATACGACGATGTGCGTGCTCGGGCTGGTGGCCAACACACTGCGCAGCACGTTTAAGCCGCTGACCTTGCTATATTTCAACTTCATGTCTAGCAGCACGACGTTGGGCGCATGCTCTTGAGCCAGCTGGATGGCTTCATCGCCAAATTCCGTATCGGCGCACACTTCCATGTCCGGCTGGGCAATCACGTACTGCCTCAGGCTCTCACGTACCAAGCCATCATCCTCTACAATTAACACACGTATACGCACCGGCTCATTCGTCATGTGGATTCCTCCTCAACGTGCAGGGGCAATTGGATGGTAATGGTCGTGCCGTGTTCGCAGGTCGAATCGATCAGTAAATCTGCGGCAATCTGTCGGGCGAGTTCGCGCATGTTGTGCAATCCCCAGTGATCTTCCGGAATGTCTGCCAGATCAAAGCCCCGTCCATCATCATGCACGCTCAACGTAAGCTGCTGCTCATCCGCCTCGCACCGCACCGTAATGGTGCTGGCCCGGGCATGGCGTACGGCGTTGCTCAACGCTTCACGCGCCAGTCGCCATAGCGTTTCTTCCACTTCATCCGGCAGCAGCGGGCACGCGTTAATTTCCAACCGAACCGGTGCATCATACCAACGGCGCAGCCTCCGGACATATTGCTCGATGCCATTGGTCAGACGCCGTCCTTCGTCCAACGGTGCGCGCAGCTCGGCCACGAGAAAGCCGATGTCCTGACTGGCCGTGTGCGCCATGTCGGCGATCTTGCCCGATTCGAGATAGACCGTCTCGGGCGATGGGAGTTGGTCGTAGAGCAATTGAGCTTTGAGATGAATACCAAATAACGCTTGCGATACTGAATCGTGCAGTTCGCGCGCCAGATGATCGCGTTCTTCACGGATCGTCTTCTCACGCGCCAGATCATTGCTTTCGGCGTTCATGATGGCGACAGCTGCTTGCTGTGCAAACAATTCATGCAATTGGCGCTCGTCCGGATCAAATTGATGCCGCACGCGGTAATTGACGAACATCACGCCGAGGGTATCGCCCTTGACGATGAGCGGAATGCCTGCAAACGAGCGGATGTTGCGCATCTGAATGAAGGTCTTGCGATTGCGCGGCAAGGGCCCTGATTGGCTGGGCGTCACCAATAGCTCATCCTGGCGAGCATCCGGGCTGTAGTAAGGCTGGGTCTCATGCAGTAACCTCGTCAGAACATTGTCCTGTTGCAGTCCCAGGGCCGGCTTGAAATCAGGCCCGACATCGCCGAAAACGAGCGGGGCATCTATCTTCTGTGCGGCGCGGTGGTAACGATAGAGCATCACAATGTCCGCGTTTAGCAATATACGAGCTTGCTGACCGATCTCGTTCAACACCCTGCTCAGATCGCGTGCCAACGCAATCGACTGGCCAACCGTGTGCAAGCTCGTAAGGGCCTCTGCTTTGTGCGCCGTCCGCTCCAGCAGTTGGGCATGCTCGATCAACATCGAGACCTGCTGTTCAAACGCCTCCAACATCCGCAGCTGCTCGCGTGAAATCGTGTTATTCGGAGTGAGGTCTTGCCCAGCCTCGATCGTACCAATGATCCGATCGGTTCCTGTTGCCGGATCGGCGACAATAATCGGCGTGAAGACTCGTATGAGATCGGCATGTCCAAACTTGCCGTAGATTTGCCGATCGAGCCGATCGTCCCAGCCGGCGACCACTTCGGTCTTGCCCGTCCGCACGACATGCGCCTGAATGTCATTCGATTTCAAGCCGTGCTCGGCCATATCGAGCCACGCGCTAGAGACATTCCGCCCACGCACCCCCTTGACGACCTGACGATCCTCATCGATCAGTGAGATCAGGGCGAATTTGAAGCCCAGTCGCTCAACGACCGTATCAAGAATACCGTCCAGCACTTCAGTCAGGTTGTGTCCATGCGAAACACGGCGGCCGACTTCCTGTAAGGCAGCCAGTTCCTCCAAGCGCTGGGCATAAGCCAGCATGGGGCGCGCCTGATTAACGAGGCTTTGCATGAAAAGCACATAGTCAGGCCTCAGATGTTTCCGGTAATCACGCGCCGTGAACCCCAAACTCAGTACGCCCCAAACGACGCTGTCCGTATCGGCGTTCAGGGCGATCGGGATAGCCAGTTCCACCGCCGTCTGTGGACAAATCGAACGCGTTGACATGGCCTCCGGCTGTTGTGTCTCACCTGTCTGGCACGTGCGAGCAACCTCGGCAATTAGGCAGGCTGTCTGAAGCGAGCGCGGTGGATCAGACTGACCATACCAGGGAATAATCGCAGCTTCACCTGTTTCCACACGCTGCACGGCTGCAATACGCTGCAGGTTCTGCGTTTTAGCATCGACCAACCAAACAGCCGCACAACCGCCGTTGAGATGATACACCAGCGCCGTCAACAAAGGCTGCCATTGCTGCGCCGAGCCTACCTCGTCGAGGCTGATGCGCGCTGCCAGAAGATTAACCGCATTGTAACTGGCGATGGTGGCCGTCCGCGCTTGAATGTTGCGCATGAGATAGTGCAGGATGAATGACAGCAGCCACAACCACAGCCAGGCTGAGACGAGTTGCAGATCGAATACTGGCAGCACTCCGCGCACCAGGCGCGCCAGAGGTACGAAGGCGCTGGCTTCTGCGACCAAAGTCAAGAACTGCCAGGTGATGCAGTGCTTGCTGGTCAACAGGATGATGGGAACGAACAGTAACCACAGGTAAGCCTGTTCAGCCTCCGGCACGACCAAGATCAGAGCGCCGATGAAGACCAGTGCGATCTGCGCGCGGGCAAACTGAATATTACGCCGATAGAACTGCCGCTCGATATTCGGCGTCATGGATTTACGCACGCCAAAGTACGCCCAGTACAGGGCAATACATCCGAAGGTCAAGAGCAGGCCGATACGATCGATTAGGGCCGTCAGGAGTATCAAAGTCGTGAATATGGCAACAATCCAGTGGTAGTATTTCCCGGCTAGATAGGACGCGCGATTCCAAACCAGGCTGCGTAGCCCGGCTTCATGAATGAGATCTTCAAATTTGGGGAGTGAGGACGCAGAAGCAGACATGTTATTGGCCTCTCCGGGCTAGTTACTTACCCTTCAGCCAGCATAGCAAAAACGGGGGACGAAAGTAAATCCGTCTAGGACGGATTTCACCTCAACCAGCGGTATGAGATTGATTGAGCAATTGGTGAATGGCCGCGTGCGGCTGATAGAAAGTGAACCGAGTACCTCTTCTTCAGCGCAGCCCATTCACTATCGCAAGGGTCAAGAAGGTGTTTCCAACCCTTCACAGGGATCATCACTCCCAGCCACATCTTTTTGCCTCAGCGTGGATGCTGCACCACCACCGTCAGCCGGCCCACAACGCACCGGGGAAAAAGTGGTCTTATCCCAAATCATCAATCTGCAATCTACACTCAGAAATTTCGCAATCGTCTCGTCTGACCCATGCCCTGCGTGGTCTTATGGCCCGTGCCGCAGAAATAGGCATAGTCACCCAACACGTTAAACACTGTCAGCGCCAGATCGGTACTCTGCACAGGCCGAATAACTTCATAATCCACCACGCCCAAGCAGCCCATTTGCGAATGGTCCCGGAAGCGCACCTCGCGGCTTTCCAGGCGAAAACGCGCCACGGCCACCGTCTGCTTCACCCACTCCGGCCAGGACTCGTCCACGTGCATCGCTGCCGGCGCGAAGGCGTTCCAGCGCGTCAGATAACTGCCGAACACCAGCGCAGCGTCCGGCAGAGTGTAGTGCATCTCTTTCGATTTGAAGCTCGTCGGCGTGTCAAACGCCAGCGTCACATGCTTGCTCCGCTCGGCCGCTTGCCATAGATCATCGTAAGTCCGACTGTACACCTCCGGCTGGGCAGCGATCGGCAGCACTTGATGATGAATCTCGGCTGCCGATCGCTTGCTCAGTCCCGCCAACAGAATCGGATACAGATCGTCGTCCAGCAACGTGATGCGAAACACACCCTGCCCCAGCCGATCGCCCTCCACGCTCAACGACGACACCGTGAATGGCTTCGGCCCGTCGCCCCCGTCGATCAACTGCGCCAGCGGCGCATCGACCGCTTCAATCCACTTGAAGAAGTTAGCGTGCAGTGGCGCGGCACCATGCTCCGGCAGGTCGCGCGCGCCGCGCAGATCGAGGGTGAGGTGCAGGGAGGTGGGCATGGCTTACTCCACATCCAGCGGATCGGGCAGCACATAGCGCTGCTGATAACCTTCAAGACTCATGTACTGTTTCTCCGACAGACCGGGATGTAACTTCCACTCCATCATCTTCAACAGTCGCTCGATACGTGGTGTGTCCTTCAGATGAGTTTCAGAGGCACCCGTCTCCTGCAGAACGTATCGCTCGAACTGTTCACGCGGATCAGCCTCAAAGTTGACCGCTTGCTCGCCGTCGTGCCAGCCATCTTCGGCGAACAGTGTTTCATACCGCACCTGCCGATTGATGAGGTGGAGCGTAGGCGTCAACTTCACAGCGCCCAACCCCAGCGGTTTGCCCATACCGAGGCTATGGCAGTATTCTTTCTGGGGATCAGCGGGCAGAGCGAGCGCCCACCACAGCGCGCCTAATTCGACCATGTTCAAATTCTCAAAATGAACCTTGAACTTGAACTTGACGCCCGACCGCAGCGGCTTCATCTGAGTGTGCTGAGTGCTGCGTTCGTCAACATGGCCGCGCTCATCCATACCGGGGCTGTCCGGTTCTGGCCGCAAGTCAGCCGCTACGGGATCGCCTTGATGCCAGTACAACTTATGACCCCGCACCATCGTCTCTTTAGGCGTAGTGCTGCCGTAATGCTTGAGCTGGCGGCGATCATCGGTACGTTGCACCAGATAATTCTGAAACGCTGTTGCCTTAGGCGTTGCCAGAATCTTGGGGACAAGGGTGTCTTGCTGATTTCCCAACAGCCAGATATTCGCTTGCTTGTCTTCGAGCACTGCCTCGCCTACCGTCACGCGGCTGGCATAAGCGCGCTGTTTGTCGCCCTGCAAGGTTTTGTCCGTGGCAGGTTTCACGTACCCGAAGAGGGACTCGGCCAGATCAGCTGCGGTTGACTCGCGCAAGACTTCCGGTACAAAATCGAGCGGAGTGCTGGCGCGCGAGCCATTCTGGATAAGCGCGGGCACGCGAAAATTGGGCGTGTGTCCAAAGTACCGCACTTCACGGCCGTGCGCCACGTAGAACACTGGTCGCTTGTCCTTTAAGCAACCCATGAGTTCATCGAACGGCGGCGACTGTTTTTGGAAAGGGGTCAGGCTATCCAGATAATCGCTGATCGCCTGTGGGGAAACTCTAAGCGGCTGGACCTTCTCTCCTTTGTTGTAACCTAGGATTAAGGCAAATTTCTTGCGAGGTGACCGCGTGTTTGAGCTATCCGTTTCCAGCATATTGCCGGTACAGACCAACAGGCCATCATGCACATTGGGGCCACTAGCGTTCTTTGCAAGAACCGTGACTCCGTTGGGCCGCCCTCTCTGGTCGTGTGTCACCTGGAACTTGACGTGATAGTATTGTGGCCGATAGTCTGTCGCGTCGAAGTGTTTCAAGTCGGGGATGACTTGTTTAAGAGCGGACGCGTCGCGCACTTGTAAGTAGTTCTTCTCGCCTCGTCGCTGAAAGCCCAAACTGGCAGGCGTCAACGCTGGCCAGATATACCAGTTGCCCTCATCATATCTCAAATAGCCTGCGCACACATCCCTGCCGTTGGGCCCCAGAACTTGGCTGTAAGGTTCTTTAAGTGGATCATTTGTCGGTGCGGCAACAGCGCGGAAGAACATTCGGGGCTTGTCATTCACCGGCTGTAACTTGCTTGCTGCGATCACTTCAAGCAAGCTGCGCAACATTCCACGCAGACTGCTGCCCGGAATAACCGGTGCGTCCGGATCACCCTTGCAGAAAAAATCGGGAACATTCTTCGCCAGACGACGGAACTCAGGATTCTCGTGTTCCGGCAGCGGTTCGCCGGTGTCTGCATACTGCCCGGCCTCCTGGCGCAAGAACTGCGGCATCGTCAACATCCCACGCACATACACGGGCGAGCGTGTTTCCAGTTCTACCTCAAACCAACCGCTGTAACCCTTGCCCTGTTCAAGATACACGTCATGATTGGGCAACTCGAACGCGTTGACTGCCCTTTCTGGCAACGGCACAAAGTTATATGGAGCGACGCCTGCCCTTCGCGTAAACCTTTCCCGTCTGACTTGTTCCACCCAGGGTGTCATTTTCCCACCTCCACCTTCACCAACCGGCTGGCTGCCACCCGCACAAAGCCGGTCTCGTCTTCCTTCATATAATTTCGCACGGTCAGGCGCAGCGGCCGCGAATTTTCGTCAAACTTTCCCGCCACCTTAATCGGCACGGCATGGCGCAAGCCTTCAGCGCCATCGCTCATCAGTGTAAAGTCCTCGTTCAACGGTACCGCATCCGTACCAAGCAGCATTTGCGCTTCGTCAAACGCCGCCGTCCACGTCGCCAGCTCGGCGGGTTGCGCCTCACGAATCAGCCGCGCGCGAAAGTCTCCATCGCCATCGCGCCATAACAGCACCTCGGCACTCTCGGAAAACAGCCGCGCCTGGTGTAGCAATTCTGTGCGCAGCGCCGGACAATACTGCGACTTGTCGCTACCCGCCGCTGCCTCATGCGAAGTGATCAAACGACCGTTCTCGAACCGGCCCCACATCACGCCATCCTCGCCATGCGCCAGCAGCCAGCGCAGACCGTACTCGGCCGCCCGATCGCGCAGCCACGTCCCGACATCGCTCAACTTGTCGACGTCGATCAACTCCGATCGGGCTTGACAGGTGATCTTATTGCGCTCCATGCTGCACCTCCGGCTGATATTTCCACAGCTTCTCCACGAACTGATCGAGCTCGCTCCTGGGAGCGCCCTGTGGCTCACTGTGTTTCTTCGTCACGATCAACTTGCCCGGCTGATCGTGGTTCTCTTCCTCGATACGCCACGCCCGGATCTGCCCATTGCGCCACGTCAGGTCGGCCCACCGCCCGATCAATCGGCCGCGTCCCACGCTGCTCTCGCCGCCCAGCGGCAGGTCGCTCGTCCACAAATCCTTTAACAGCAGCAGCAACAAGCCGACTTCATGTTCCTGCGGTTGCATCAGCCGCACCTTCATCTTCAACGTCGTCTCTGTGCCGCCCAACGCCGGCTGCTCGTTGAACAACGCCGTATCGCGCGCCCCGCCCGTAAACCGATCGATACTTACGCGGCTCTGCACCAGATCGACGCGCGCCTTCATAATTTCCTGCTCTTCCACAATCACCCGGCTGGCCTGCGCCGTTGTCCCAAACAGACTATCGATCACTTTAGTGGCGGCTTGCTGCGGCTTGATCGTGTTAGCGATCTTCAACGCCCGCGCCCGTAGCGCGCCCGCCAGGCTCGTCCCCGACAGAATGGCGACTTCCGCCTGTGACTCGGGCCGATAAGACTTCAAGTGCACCATATCCGGCCCGGTATCGTCCCGGCCGCCGCCCGATCGGATGAGCAGCGAACCCGGCAGCGTGAACTCTGCTTCGATCTCGAACATCTCGCGCAAGTCCGCAAACGCCGCGTCGCTCAACTTCTCCAGGCGGGCCATGGCCTGCGCGGGTTGCAGCGCGTTGTTTCCATCCTTGATCCACGCGCACAGCGCAGCGGGCTTGAGCAGATCGAACTCGCGCTGACGCCACTGCGTTACCGTCACCCGCCCGTAACCGCGCCGCTTGCGCGCGCCCAGCGTAATGCCGCCGTCGATCAAGCCCGTTAGCGCCGCTTTTAGCGCCTGCTTTAACTGGGCTTCGTCGTCACCCGCGCGGATCAACAACTCGCCGCGCACGGTAAACGTCGTGCCGGCGCGCCACAACTGCACGTCGTATAACGCATTCTCGGCCGCTGTGCGGCTCGCTCCATCGATGCGTACCCCGTCGCGCACCTCCGCTCCAAGCCGTTTCTTCTTCTTCGGATCAAGCGGATCGGGTTCGCTGGGAACAGTGCCCCGCGCATCTTCCACAATCAACGGGCTTTGCCCGCCCTCGGGATCTTCCTTCAATCCGCCAAACAACAGCACACTGGAGGCGTCTGCTGTCGCGGCTTGCCCGTAAGCCGCTTCGCGTGATCGCAAGTAACTGCGCAGCGCCCCGGCAATGGAAGCGCCTGTCAACAGCGGCGACTTCCCGTCCACCGCATCCACCAGCAGCGGCATGTCGCTTACATCATCGCCATCACCGTTACCCAGGTGCGCCGGGGTTTGCAGCACCAGATCGCCTTCCACGATCACGCGCTTCACAATCTGCCGTGCTTCAGCCTTCGACCAGCGTTGCCCGCTCATTCCTGCACCTCCTCTTTCGCCGCGTGGGCCAGCACCAGATCGATCAAGCGCAGCACATACTCGGCGCGCAGCGCCGTGCCCAGGTCAGGCTGCACCTTGCCGAACGCGCGCAAGTCCTGGCTCTTCAATGCAAACAACTTTTTGAAGTGTTCCTCGTCGTCCTGCTGCGCCGTATCGATCAGCCAGTCTGCCAGACGCTGCTGTTGTTTGTTTTCGCCGACGACTTTGGCCGACTCAAACTGTTTGCGCGCCGTGCTGCGCTCACGAACCAGTTTCATGTACGCGGCCACGCGCTGCGCATCAGGCGATTCTTGCATGAGCTCATCAGCGATGATATTCCGCAAACGTGACAACTGCGCCCGCCGGGGCGGCAGCTTGATCTTCAATTCATTCGCTTTGGCCACCACCCGATCGTCCAACTGCGCCCGCAGCAAACGCCGCGCCATCCGCTGCGCCACTTTTTGTGCCGCGTCATCAGTGATTTCCAGCGGAGTAGGCTTGGGATCGGATTCCGGATCGGGCACTGTCCAGGTCGCTGCCGTGTGCCAGTTGGCCGCCACACGTCCAAACCCTTCAGCGCGCCGTTCGCCGATACCAGTTTGCTCCAACTCTTTCAATTGTTTCGCCAGCAGCTGCAAGTGCGCTGCATCGCATAGGTGCGTATCAAACACGATTGTGCTGCCCGCCTGCACAGCCAGCGCCTGCGGCAGCGGCAATCCCCACTTGCGATTGAATCCGCCGACCAGCCGTCCGCGCACGAAAGCCACCATCTGATCGTCTGGGCCAGGCACTAGGCTGCCTTGCTTACGCTGCACCATCAACGGCAAGATCGGAACGTGCAGCCGCGCCTGGTAATACTGTGCCAACACTTTGGCATTGACGACAAATTGACCTGCGGCGTCGCGCACCAATGCGTCGCTCACCAGCGTCAGCGTCAGGCACTGCTTCTCTTGAACCGTGAACTCACCTCCTGCTTCACGCCATACTTCACTTTTATCGACGATTTGCACCTGATCGACCTGCGCGCGGCCATAGCCACCGGTGCGCGAACCGCCCACATTGATGCTGCCGGGCAGCCACTTCTCCACTAGCACCGTGTCGCTATCATTGTCACAGACGATGGCGGCTTCAAACGTCTGCCCGGCCGCCAGCGCCTCATAGCGATACACCGCGCCCGAGCCTTTGAGCGGCCGGCCGTACACGCGATCGCGCTGCGTGTGGATGGCGATCTGCCGCTCGGGTTTCACCACCTGCACCGTGTTGCCGCCCTCGAACTGGCAGTAGCTGCCAACAAATCCGTGCCACTTCTGCGTGTCTATCACCTCGGCCACGGAAAAATCGTAAATCGTATCCTTCTTATCCTGGGGTTGCTGCCAGGCCAGCGGCGCCGGCAGGGTGCGCTGGCCGTTGATCTGCACGTAGCCGTTGAGATAGCGCGTGGTCCCATCAAAGAACAGTCGGCGCACTTCCTCCGGCTGATCAGCCTTCAACAAAGTCTGCGGTGTCAACGCTGGATGAGCCGCCACATATTTCTTGACGAGCGCGCCGCGCAGCACACTGCCCGGCAAAAAATCATAGGCCACCGCGCTGTTGGGATCGCCGTCGATGGCGGTCACCAGCGCCGGTTCCAGCAGCGTGATTCGATACGTGATGATCTTCATAGCGCCACCTCCGCGGCGGTCACTTTGGCCTCAAAACTCCGCAAGAGATCAGTCGTGTACTTCTTCGGATCGGCTGGAGTGATCGGCGGCTTCGGATCGATCAACCACGCCTCCACGCGTCCGCGTCCGCGATTGCGGCCCGTACCCGCATGGCGCAGCGCCAGCACACAGGCCGCCAGCAATTCCAATTCGTCGGCGTGCAGTTCTCGATCGCAACTCAACTCGGCCACCAGCGGCGTATCGTGCAGCAAGACTCGCATCGCACGCAGACTGCCCCGGTCGGGCGCGCCGCTGGCTTCGTCCACCGCCGTCTGGCGGCGAATCGTCGTCAATGATTCCAGCACATCGTTGGCCGTCAGGCGCTTGGCACGCACATCCTGATCCACCGCCTGGCGGATTTCTTCCGGCAGTTGCGCCGCGCCCACCTGCAGCAGGCCATCGTCAGCCAGCGTGCTGCCGGCGCTGCCAAACAATTCTTTCGCCGCCGTTTCGTAACGGTTGGAACGCGCGCCTAGCGCAAACAAAATGCTGGCGCATTCTTCTACCAGGAGACCTTTAAGCGTGCGCCCACGCAAGAAGGGCAGTCCCGTGATCGGATCGTGCTCGATCTCTTCGTCGACCAATCCCGCCACGCCGTCACCGCGCCCAAAGGTCGCATCCGAGAGTAACTTCAAGTGTAGTTTCATATTTCACCTTCCACCGGGATAAACCAATCGGCCAGTTCGATCGCATCGAAGTAAGCGCATACCGCTTGGTGCTTGATCTCGGCGCCTTCTTTCACTTCGATCGTGTCCCAACCACGCTGGCGGGATACTTTCGTCCAACCGACATCAGGCAAGCCCCCGGCCCCGTCTTTCGTCATCAGGAACTTGAGCCTGAAATGCTCGACCGCCTCACCGCCATTACGCAGCGCATCACGCAACGCCTTGACCTTGTTCCGCCGCGCTGACCAGTCTGGTCGCTCGCCCGCCGTCTTGACATCCTGAAAGGCGTTGACACCGGCACGCACGGTTTCCCAACTGTGGACTTCGTAACCGGCTTTGGTCTTCGCTGTTACTGGCCGTTGGGTGAGTGAGCCGCGCGGGGTGTCATATTCTCGCGTACGGATCTCCTTGAGATCGCCAGCTAATCCACTTAATGCAAAGTGCCAGTCCAGGCAGGCTCCCTCCAGGTCGCGCTTGCGCCTGAACTCCTTGGCCGAACCGCATAACTCTTCTGCCAGCGCATACGCACGCGCAAATGGGTAGTGCGTTTTCACGATCGCCACACCCGCGCAGGCTGTGGCTTTTCCGCTTGCTAATTTCTCTGTGTGTTTTTCAAAGGCGTCCAGATAAGTCAGTGCCAGCGATAAGCCGAGGCGACCATCGCACACGAAGGTCACGTCGTCGCCGCCGAAAACAATCGGGCGAAACGGCACAAACCACCGATCGATAGGGTTGCCATCTTGGTCGGTATCGCGCGCTAGATCAATCCGCGCCAACTCATCGAATGGGTTCCGGTGTACAATCGTGTGCGTTTTGTCGTTGATCTGTGCCGTCAGCGCTTCAACTGTATCCCGCAGGGCCGCCCGTGCCGCGCCATCGACGGCGTCAGAGAAAGCCCGCATCTCCTCGATATACTTCCGGTTGTTACCGCGTTGCGCCTGGCCCAGCTCACGGATGCGCTGACCCATACTGTTGCCGTCGGCGTGCACCACGGCGATGAAACTGTGCTCGCCCGCGCTGCGGCCTAAATCATCAAAATCGCTGGGGTACTTCAAGTCCGGTTTGTTGAGCGGCGCCATGGTGCGCAAACGCTGATCGGTTTCGCTTTCGGTATGACCGCGCAACAGCGTCAGGTCATACTTCGCCAGAATCTCCGCTGACGCGGGATACATCGACGTCGGATCGTTCTTGATCATCGTCGTGTAGCCCACCGCGGGCGTTCCGGTCGAGCGGCACATCGCCGTCACACTAGAGCCCAACAGCGCCGTCGTCACGGTACGGGCGCGGCCCTGCCTGACCAAATGCTGGAAAGCCGCCTCGACCGCATCGTAGAGCGAATCTTTCCACTCGAACGGCTGCTGCGCGATGACTAGCTGCAAATTGGGCGCTTGCAGCAGCACTTGTTCGGACAGGTTGCGAGTGAACTGCCGGGCTTCCGTGTCTTCGCGGAATAACGCCACAACGTTACCGCCACCTGCATACAACACCTCAACGGCTGCGTTGTGGCCTGGATCGTCAACGTGCTTCTGCGGATCGAGTTCGCCCGTCGTCACGTCTTTGACATTGCTGTCAAACTGCGCGATAAGTCGCAGCGCCCAGTCACGGGTCGCCTGCGCTACTAGATGTGACGCGCCAATGTTCTCTCGCAGCCGGTTGCTGCCAAAGATGTACGGCTGAATCTGCGCCGTATCCACGATGAGTAACTGCATTGAAACAGCCTCCTTTCTTCGTGTGGGGCAAGTCGGCGACTTGCCACCGTTTGCCTTTGCGGCAGGCGTAACTTATAATCTCCCTTAAGCCAACGGGAGTCATTCACTCAGCATGAGGTGTCGTCATGTTCAACCCAACTAATGCGCGCAGTCGAATCATGGTCTTGTTGCTTGGTGTAGTGCTGGTCTTGATCCTGGGCGCCTGTCAGTCCACGCCAACCCCAACCGTTGCACCCACGACCGCACCGACCGCTGTGCCCGCCGTGACTGTGCCAGCAACTCAACCACCGCCCACATCGCAGGCGACCTCACCTGTGCTGCCCCCGCCCGACGTGGCCGAAATACAGAAAACAGTTGCAGAACAAGGCATCGAACTCAAAGCACTGAAAAGCGAGTTTGAAACCTACAAAAAAGAACAAGCCGTTGAGTTGCGCAACGTTCTGTGGCTAATTGGCGTCTGGTCAGCCACGGCCGCTTTCGTGGCTGGCCTGTTTGCTTTCTATGGCCTCCGCACGCGCAAAGAGGTTAAAGACGTTCAGGCGCAGATCAAACAACAAATTCAAGCGGATCTCGAACAGGCCGAAAAGGACTTCCGTGCGGCCCTGGATAAAAAACTCTACAACTTGGATCCGGCCGTGCATCCTCTTCGTGTCCGCGAAGGACATCCAACGCTCGACATGTTTGCCGAACGGTTGCGCCTGACCGCCTCCGGCTTCAAAGTGCAGGGATGCACCAAGATCGGTGATGAATGCAAGAACGGCATCACGATTGTCCCGATCAATAGTGATACTGACGAGTGCAAGTTCATCGCAGACATGCAGGCCACGTCGTTTGCGTCAGACAAAGCCGCCTTCATTCTGTACGCCCCAACTCCCTATCGCATCGATAAACCAGAGGACGTGCAAAAACGGGCTAATCAGCAGGAAACGATGAAGTCCTACAGCAATCTTGCCATTGCCAACATGCCGACCACCCTAGTCAGCGCCATCCTCGCCGTCGCCCGTGGCCTTGAGCCGGACAGACCGCAAGATAAAACAGACTCGCAGTAGCGACTTTCTTTGCCAAAGCAAGCGTCGCCGGAACGAGGTGGATTTCGTCTCGTTCCGGCGACGCATTATTCACACTACTGTCAGACAAGCCGTACCACCCTGACACGGCATAACCCCTCCGGGAATCAGCGACAGCAATGCTACCGCACTATTGTGGCGCACTTTTCGTCGTTTGTCTATACGTAAAACTACGTATTTTTCGTGACATTTGGCATGAAGTTGGTCTGAAGTTTGTCAAGGAAAGGGTGTAACGGGTATCATTTGTAGTGTTCGCTAACATCTTGAANNTCAACATGTTAGCGAACAGTACATAACGGGTATCATTGCAGCAATTCTCAATTTGATCTAGACCTTGACATTGACTTCAACTTGTGGATGGTTCGAGTTCCAATTGGCGGATCATGAAATCAAATAACTGCTCCCAGGTGTCGAACAGCCAGTAGCGAGTGAGCGCGCGAAGGTCATCGAAGAACGTGTGGCGCGCGGCCATTCCAATGCCGGTGCGTCAGGCCGTTGACGCCTCCCAGCGCGGCCAAGGTGTTCACCCACTTATACGCGGCTTGTTCGCAGTCTTGTTTGTCATGACCATCTTGGGGCGTGCTGAATTCCGGAGCCAACACCACGGCGTGCGGTTGATGAGGTGCCACCAACACGGGCAGTTGAGCGAAAACGGGCTCAAACGCGTGCAGCAGGGTGTCAATGGTAAAGGGTTCAGGCATGGGGCGCTCTGTTCGAGCAGGTTGCTAACCACCTTGACACGAACCGCGCCTTTTGAAAAGTCAAATTGAGAATTGCTGCTTCCCAGACCCCTGCGCGTCGATAAACTCCAGCGATTGATGGCGGAAGTAAGTGTTGTAGAGTTCGGCGTAGTGTCCGCCCGCAGCCAACAAAGCGAGGTGGTTGCCTTCTTCGATGATCTGCCCACGCCGCAACACGATGATGCGATCGGCATGGCGAATGGTAGATAGACGATGGGCAATGATGATGTTGGTTCGTCCCCGCATCACCGTATCCAGTCCTTCCTGAATCAAGGTCTCCGTCAACGGATCGATGCTGGCAGTGGCTTCATCCAGAATGAAGATCGCGGGGTCTTGCAACAGGATGCGGCCCAGCGCGACCAACTGCCGTTGCCCCATCGAGAGGCTGCTGCCGCGTTCGCCGACTTCTGTGGATAGGCCCTGCGCCAAGCCTGTCAACCAGTCGCCGCCACCCACCTGCCGCGCCGCGCGTTCCACTTCATCATCGGTGGCTGAGGGCCGGCCATAGCGAATGTTCTCGCGCACCATGCCTTCAAACAGGAACGGCGTCTGCGTGACAAGCCCGAGGCGAGTCCGATAGTCGGCCAGATCGAGCGTGCGGATGTCGATCCCATCGATGAGCAGTTGGCCGCCCTGAAATTCGTAGAAGCGCGCGATCAATCGAGCGAGCGAACTCTTGCCCGATCCAGTGTGTCCGACCAAAGCGAGCGTCTCGCCCGCGTGAATGGTCAGCGAGAAGTCGGTCAGGATCGGCTCGCCGGGTTTGTAGGCGAAATCGATGCGATCGAATTGGATCTCACCGCGCACGATCGGCAATGGGCGATTATCGGTCTGCACCACGCGCGGCTCGGCGTCCAGCAGCGCGAAGACGCGTTCGGCCGCGGCCAGCCCGATCTGGAACTGGCTCCAAAATGAGGCGATGCTGGTAACGGGAAACCAGAACAGGCCCAGCCCTTGAATGAACAGATACCAATCGCCAGGCGTGAGCGCGCCACTTTGCACATTGACGCCGCCCACATAGACCAATAGCGCCGTACCGATACCGGCCAACACATTGAGGATCGGGAAGATGGCGCTGAACACATAACCCGTGCGGCGATTGATCCGGAACGATTGCTCGTTCACATCCACGAATTCATCGTAGACAGCGACCTCCTGCCGAAAGGTCTTCGCCACCCCGATGCCGCTAACCGTTTCCTGAATGTGCGCGCTGACCTCGGCGCTGACGCGGCGCGATAGCGTGATGGTCTTGCGCGCGATCCGTCGGAAAGTGAGCGCGGCGAAGACGATGAAGGGCGCCAACGCCAGCGTGATCCACGTCAGTGTGACGTTGACACTGAAGAGATAGGCCATCAACAACACGACGAGCAACAACTGGCTGAACAGGTCCATCGTCAGCGTGACGACTTGCGAGAAGGCCTGCGTGTCGGAGTTGACGCGACTGACGATCTTGCCTGAAGCGAATTGATCATAGAACGACAGGTCGCGTTTGAGCACGGCGTCGAAGGCATCTTCGCGCAACTTCAAAACAACCGCAGCCACAGCACGCGACGAGAATGATCGGCGCACAAAGTTAAACACCCACGCCAGCGAACCGATCGACACGATGAGGGCAGCGCTGAGTAATAGATTCGCCTGGCCGGCCGCCAGTTGATCGAGCGTGCGCGAGATGAGGATCGGCAGGCTGACATCGAGCAGCGATTGCAGCACGACCGATCCGGCTACCAGCAGCATGCGGCCGAGCTGCGGTCTGAAATAGCCGACGACCCGCGCGACGAGGGCGCGATCTGTATAGCGGCGGTCGTAGGCTTCGGCGTCGAGGCCGTCAAAAATGAAACCCATGAATCAAGCCACGCTTTCTAACGCCGGCAGCGCTACATCGTAGCGCGCGAAAATTCGTCGGTAATGAGGTGAACGCCGCAGCAGTTCGTCGTGCGTGCCGTCGGCCACTAATCGGCCTTGATCGATCACCAGGATATGATCGGCCCAACGGATCTGCGCCAACCGATGCGTGATCAGCAGCGTCGTGCGGCCGCGCTGGATGTGCCGCAAGGCTAGCTGAATCTCGGCCTCGGTGGCGCTGTCGATGGCGCTGGTGGAATCGTCCAGAATCAAGATGCGCGGGTCGCTGAGGAAAGCGCGCGCGAGCGCCAGTCGTTGACGCTGCCCGCCGGAGAGCATCACGCCGCGCTCACCGATCACAGTCTGATAGCCGTCCTTGAAACTCAGGATGAATTCGTGCGCCTGCGCGTCGCGTGCCGCCTGCTCAATCTCTGCCTGCGTTGCGCCGGGCCGACCAAACGCGATGTTCTCGGCCACGGTGCGCGAGAACAAAAAGATGTCCTGTTCGATCTTGCCGATCTGCGAGCGCAGCGCGTCCAGACTCCAGGCGCGTACATCGACGCCGTCGATCAGGATGCGGCCCGCCGTGACATCGTAAGTGCGATTCACCAATCCGATCAGACTGCTCTTGCCCGAACCGGTCTGCCCTACAATGGCGACTGTTTGGCCCGGCTGAACGCAGAAGGACATGTCTTGCAGCAAAGGCTGATCGTTGAAGCCAAAGGACACACCCTCAAACTCGATTTCGCCCTGCACCGCCCGATCGATCCCGGCGGCGTTTTCGTCCAGATCGGTCTCCGCGCGGATGATGTTCAGGATCCGATCGGCGCTGGCCAGGCCCGATTGGATCAGCGAAAACGTAAAGATCGAACTGAAGGTCGGCCAACGCAAAACGTTCATCAACCCCATCACGCCGATCACATCCGCCAGCGTGACGACGTTGTGTTGATATAGCCACAGCGCATGCAACAACATCAACCCGACCGTGACCGCAAATAACAGCACCGGCAGGTAACGCGCTTCGATCTTGCCCTGCTGGACGGCGGTATCACGCAGGCGGCGGGCGTTGGCCCGAAACTTGTCGCGCTCGAATATTTCTCGGGCACTGGCTTTGACCACCTCAATGCCTGAAATGATTTCTGCCAGTGCGGCGTCGAGTTGGCCGAATTGGTTGCGCAGCCGCGCGGTGATAGGCTCCAGTTCGTGGACGTAGGCGCGGACGGCGAAGATGTAGGAAACGACAAAGAGACCGGGAACGATCAGCAGTTGCAGATTGATCGAGCCGACGAAGATCAGTACGATGGAGATAGTGACCGTCGATTCGATCAACAGGCTCGCGCCCGGCGTCACCATGTCGCTCAGCAAAGCGACATCGTCAGTGGCGCGGGCCATCAAATCGCCGACGCGCTGTCGGCTGTGGAAGGTCTGACTCTTGCCTAGCAAACTGGCGTAGAGTTCCTGGCGCGCATCGGCGGCGAAACGCGCGGCGATATGGGTGTAGGCAAAAGAGGCCAGCAGGTTGAAGATACCATCCATCGTCAGGATGATCAGAATCGCTAGCGCGTACAACAGGAGTTGACCGCCGCCAGGTTTCGCTAATTCGCCAGCTGCGCGGCCAATCAGCACCGGGCTGCTAGCATAGGTGGTTAGGCTGACGATCTGCAAGACCAGAGCGAGTGCGAGCAGACCCTTATACCGCCAGATATGCGACGCCACCCAACGCGTCGTGGAGTGGCGGTCGTAGCGATAGGCGTCGCTAATGTGGAATTCGCTGTTTGAGAGCATGGTCGATGCCAGGTTGGAATGGTTCGGTGTACGGTCGAGCGTGTCCGCTAATGATACCATTTCGCGGCAGGCCCATATCACGCGACCCGAAGCCTCAAGCGTGCAGATGACTCTATTTTCCAGATCCGACAGGATGTGCCAGTAACTGTGACGCTTGTCCCGCCGACCATTAGGACGTCAAAAAAACAGATCAAGATCATTACCTGTCATCGCTTTGCTACTCCGCAAACTGGCGTTGATAGAGCGCGGCATATATCCCGTTGAGGGCCAACAACTCAGCGTGTTTGTCTTGCTCCACGATCTGCCCGTCTTGCACGACACAGATCAGATCGGCGTTGCGAATGGTACTCAAGCGATGGGCAATTACCACCGCGGTGCGGGCCTGTAATAGCGTCCGTAGCGCGTCCTGGATCAGGCTTTCCGTTAGACTATCTACATTTGAAGTCGCTTCATCCATAATCAAAATGCGCGGATCAGTCAAAATAGCGCGTGCGATGCATACCAGCTGGCGTTGCCCCACCGATAGATTCGACGCGCCTTCCTGAACGCGAGTCGCGTAACCATCAGGCTTAGCCATGATGAAGTCGTGCGCGTTAGCCAGTTTCGCCGCGTGTGCTACTTCATCGTCCGTGGCGTCCGGGCGGCCAAAGCGGATGTTGTCGGCGATGGTGCCGGAAAAAAGAAAGGCGTCCTGCGGAACCAAACCGATCTGTTGGTGCAGTTGACGTTGTTTCACGGTCCGCACATCGATCCCGTCGATCAACACCGTGCCCTCCGTCACATCGTAAAACCGGGCGATCAGATTACCGATCGAGGTTTTGCCGGCACCGGTCGGGCCGACGAGGGCCACCGTTTGACCAGGTTGAATCTCCAGGCAAACATTGCGGAGTACGTCCGGTAGTTCCGGACGATAGCGGAAGGACACCTGGTCGAAGGTCACGCGGCCCACAATCTCAGGCAACTCGAGCGCGTTCGGTCGATCGAGGACAGCGGGTACGGTATCCAGCAAATTGACCACCTGTTCACCGCCGGCCATCGCCGTCTGAAGCGTGGTAAACATGCGGCTCAGTTCCTGCACCGGATCGAAAAAGCGCGTGACATACGACAGGAAAGCGACCAGCACACCGAGCGTGACTGCGCCGCTGCCGACCGCGCGTCCGCCAAACCACAGCACGATGGCGGTGGCCAGAATCCCCAGGACCTCGATCGCAGGCAGGAACACAAACGAGAGCGACATGGCGTTGATGTTAGCCCGACGATTGACTTCGTTGACGGCGTTGAAATTCTCCTGAGTGATGTCCTCTTGCCCAAACGCCTGAATGACTCGCACCCCGGCGATATCTTCCGCCAGACCGCCCACCACTTTGGCCACGCTGGTGCGTTTCGCGGAACGCCACCCGCGCGCGTCGCGAGAACCAGATCGTCATCAGCAGCATCAGCGGCAGCGTCGTAAACGTCAGCAGGGCCAGCCGTAGATTCATGATGAGCATCACCACGATGATGCCCGCCAATACGAACATATCACCGATCAACGTGATGACGCCCTGCGAGAGTAGATCATTGATCGTAGCCACGTCGTTCATCACGCGCGACACCGTCACGCCGACGATGTGCGTATCGTGATAGCTCAGCGACAACCTCTGAAGATGATCGAACAGATCGCGGCGGAGACTGGCCAGCATGCGCTGCCCCACCAGTGAGAGCAAATACTGCTGGGTCCGATTGGCGATATACAACCCGATGAACGCGCTGGCGGTCCACAGCGAGATGCGCATCAAGCCTGCTTCATCGCCCTGAGCGATATAGGTATCCACCGTGATTTTCAACAGATAGGGGATCAACAACGTCAAGCCAGAGTCTGCCAACATGGCGACGAACGCCACCGCCATCATTTTCGTGTAAGGGCGCAAGTAGACCAGCATGCGCGTCACTACGTGCTGATTGAAGATCTGCTCGCGCTGACCGTCGCCCTCCGCGAAGCTTTCCATCGCGCCGCGCGGCCCCAGGCCCGAACTGGAAACGCCGATCCCAAAACTCATGACAGGTCCCAAAAACGAGTCAAGGTTCCAATTCGGCCCAACGTTGGTAGGCCGCAGCCAATTGCTCTTCCAAATCCTTCAGTCGCTGGACGGCCTGGGCGATCTCAGATCGATCCCGTTGATAAAAAGCGGGCTCAGCCATCGCAGCCGATAAGCGGTGCTGTTCGATTTCCAGTGTTTCGATCGTATGGGGCAGTTCTGCCAGTTCGCGTTGTTGCGTTTCGAGCGCACGCTGTTCTTTGTAAGTCAATTTGCGAGGCGCGCCTGCGGCGCCAGTGACTGATTCGGCCGTGGCGGTAGAAACGGGCTTAATCGGTTTGGAGATGGCCGCTACGGTTTGTTCTCGTTGTTGCTGCCAGTCGTCGTAGCCGCCAACGAATTCGCTCACCCGCCCGCTATCATCCAGAATCAATGTGCTGGTAACCAGGTTGTTCAGGAAAGCCCGATCGTGGCTGACCAGCAGGAGCGTGCCACTGTAATCCAGGATCAAGTCCTCCAGCACTTCCAGCGTTTCAAGGTCGAGATCGTTCGTCGGCTCATCCAGCACCAGCACATTGGCCGGCCGCGCGAACAGCCGCGCCAGCAACAGGCGATTGCGCTCGCCGCCGGACAGCGCCGTGATCGGTGCGCGGACCCGATCGCGCGTGAACAGAAAATCCTCCAGATACGCAATAACGTTGCGGGCCTTGCCGTTGATCGTGATGGTGTCCCGTCCTTGCCCGACATTTTCAAGCACGGATTTGGTCTCATCCAATTGGGCGCGCAGTTGATCGAAGTAGGCGATCTCAAGATTGGTGCCGTGGCGGATTTCACCCTGTTGCGGGAGCAACTCGCCGATCAGGAGACGCAAGAGTGTGGTCTTGCCCGATCCGTTCGGGCCGATGATGCCGACCCTGTCCCCGCGCTGAATCGTCGCTGAAAAATCGCGCACGATCGGCCGGTCGTCAAACGCATAACTGACCTGATCCGCTTCGATCACCAACCTGCCAGAGCGCTTGTCGGCCTGAATTTGCATGCGAACTGTTCCGGCTTGTTCGCGGCGTTCACGCCGCACTTCGCGCAGGCGTTTGAGGGCGCGCGCTCGTCCTTCGTTACGGGTGCGGCGCGCCTCGATGCCCTGGCGGATCCACTGTTCCTCTTGCGCCAGTTTTTTATCAAAGATGGCGTTTTGCGCCTCTTCCGCAGTCAGCCGGGCTTCCCGGCGCTCCAGAAACGTGGTGTAATCGCAATCCCAATCAAACAGCCGGCCGCGATCCAACTCCACGATGCGCGTGGTCAGATGTTGCAAGAAGACCCGATCGTGCGTGACGAACAACAGCGTGCCGCCCCAACGTTTTAGAAAATCCTCCAGCCAGTCGATCGCGTCGATGTCGAGATGATTGGTCGGTTCATCCAGCAAAAGCAGATCGGGATTCCTAGCCAAGCCGCGCGCCAGAGCCACTCGGCGCTTGAGGCCCGCCGACAGCGCTTCAAACGATGCGGCGGGATCGAGCTGCATACGGGAGAGTACCTGTTGAACTTGCCGCGGCCCATCGTGTTCTATTGACCAGTCGCTGGGCGCGGTCTCCCATCCGCCGGCGACGATGTCCGCCACACGCCCTGCCCATTCCTGAGGAACTTCCTGCGGGAGGTATGCGGCACGCAGATTCTGCTGACGTGCTACCGTTCCACGGTCAGGAAGAAAATCACCGTTGACCAACTTCAGCAGCGAGGACTTTCCCACGCCGTTGCGGCCCAATAGACCGACGCGCTCGCCAGATTCGATTTGTAGATTTACCTTTTCAAGCAGAGGCGGCCCGCCAAATCCCAGGCTCACCTCTTGTAGGCTGATCAAGGCCATTACCGTCTCCTTCTCACCTTTCTAACACTTCCGTGGCTTCGGCGAGATCCGCTTGGCTGGGTAGAGTATACAACTGGGTCGTGTTGAGACTGCTGTGACCAAGCAGCGCCGTCACTTTCTTCATCAAGACGTCAGAATCGATCAAGTATTTGGTAGTGGATCGGCGCGCCTGCCCAACACGTGCCGCACTTAGGGTAGGCGGGCTGGTGCACACGCGATTTGCAGTTTTGCCCTTAGTTCTACCTTTCAGCCCTCCACTCCATCTGTCATTCTTTATTGGGCTATTCCCGACTGGCAATCCGTCCTACGGCTCGGTGTAGATCCTCTTCACCCGGCTGAGTGTAACGCCGCGTCATATTCAAATCTGTGTGCCCCAAAATGGCGGCTACCTCGGTCAACTGCGCACCAGCATCGAGCATTCGTTTTCCGCAGGTGTGGCGCAACACATGCGGCGTCAGCGCATTCAGCGAATCGGCGAGCACGCGATCCTCGGACGAGCGCGCTTTGATCAGCGCCGCCGCCTCGTGTCCAATCTGCTCCACAATCTGCTGCACGGCACGCGCGGTGATTCTAATTCCCGAGCGGCTGAGAAACAAGGCCGCCTCTTTGGACGCCGGTCGAATCTTGAGCCACGTTTGGATCGTGGCAATCACATCGGCGTTGAGCGGCACGGTGCGCGTCTTGCGGCCCTTCCCTGCGCGCACTTCGGCCGTGCCCCGTTTATTCGATTGGATCTTCACGTCGCCGCGATCGAGCGCGGCCACTTCCGACACGCGCAGACCCGCCTTCCACATCAACATCATCATCGCCACATCGCGATACAACAAGCGCTCGAAGGGTCGTAAGGGTGTTTTCTGAGAAACAGATCCCGCCCCGGGTGTTTCCCCTCTGCGGGACAACGCCCCGCGTTGGGGTCGTTCCGCGGAAACCGAGGGTGCATGCAATTCGAGCGCCTGCTGGAGTTTGTGTTCGGCTTGAGGATCGAGCCAGCGCGGTGGAGCCTCCTGTTGACGCAATGGCTTAATGCCATTCAAGGGACTGCGCCCGACGCGATCGCTCAGGGCCGCCCATTTGAAGAACGTCCGCAACGCCGCCAGTCGGCGGTTGATCGATGAGGCTTTTTGCTTCTGAACCGCCTGGAGCCAGGTTCGATAGTCTTTGATGTCGGTAGGCGTGACACGCTCCACTGAATACTCGCGGCCATACGTCTGCTTGAGCCAGATCGCAAAGTTCTGGACATCAGTCAGATACGCGCTGACCGTCAAGTCGCCGCGATCTTGATCCTCGCGCAGCCAGGTTTCAAAGCCTGCCAATAGTTTACCGAATTGCATATGTCACCATCTCTCGATTTCGACGCCTGCGGCGGGAATCGTCTGATCGTGGTAGATTTCTTCATAGCCGTGCTGACGACGTCGCGCAATGATCTTTTGCGCCACACTGACCGCTTCGGGGTGAGCCGCGAAAGGATCACACCGCACATGTTGATAGGCTGTCCGCCGATTGCCCCAGGCCCGATACAAGCAGGGTTGCCCGAATAGATCAGTGGTGATGTCGAGGCAGTACCAACGATCGATATGCTGATCGGGATCAGTGCGCTTCAGGATGATCATGATTGACAACCGCCTTCAGAGAAAACCAGCGTGATTGGACGAGCTCTGGATTTTCCCAGTATCTTTGCAAATCTTCCATTGTAAATTCAGCGATTTTCCTGTCGCAAAAATATTATGCGCAACAAAAACAGGCCATTTTTTCCCTTTCAGACGGGTGTTATATCCCCCACTCTAGTGATATTGTAACATATAATGATAGTTATGCGCAACAAATTAGCCAAGGCTTGACAACCGCTCCGCTGGGTATAAAATTTATCTCTAAAGTATCATACTTTAAGGATGGTCCTTTTTTATGGCTTTCTATCACCGTCAACACGAGCTCGCCTTACTTGACACTGTCTTCCACCGCGCAGGGGGACAACTCTTTGTGCTCTATGGTCGGCGCCGTATCGGCAAAACAGCTTTGTTGACGCATTGGCTGGAAAGCCGTCACTATCGCGCGTTGTACTGGACGGCCGACCGACTGTCGAGCGCTGCGCAACTGCGCGACTTCTCACAAGCCGTGCAGAACTTTCTCGATCCGACGCAAGACCTGCCCGCCGATTTCACGTACAGTTCGTGGGAGTTGGCTTTCGCCGAGATTGCGCGCCTGGCGAAGGAGCGCGTCGTGGTGGTGATGGACGAATTCAGCTACCTGATCGAAGCCGATCCAGCGCTGACGAGTGTCCTGCAAAAAGTGTGGGATCATAAGTTGAAGAAGAGCCAGGTCGTGTTGGTTCTGACCGGCTCACATGCGGGCATGATTGAACGCGAAGTGCTGGCCTATCGATCGCCCTTGTATAACCGTGCCACCAGCACCCTGCACCTTCAGCCGATGCCGTTTGGCGCGCTCGCCTCCTTTTTCCCCCACTACTCCGCGGACGACCGCGCGAAGATCTACGCCTGCGTGGGCGGCGTGCCCCAGTATTTGGAATTGTGCGATCCCGATCAGTCAGCGGATGATAACTTGCTGCGCCTGCTGTCAAGTTCGATGATCATGGACGATGCGGGCGCGCTGCTGCGCGACCAACTGGGTGAACCGCGCAACTATGCGGCGGTTACTTCTTCGATCGCCGCCGGCTACACCCGCATGTCCGAGATCGCCACCATGTCCGGATTACAGCCGTCCAATGTCGGCAAGTATCTGGATGTGCTGCAGCACCTGGGCATTATCGTGCGCGAGGTGCCAGCCACCGTCAGTCGCCCGGAGAGTAGCAAGCAGGGCCGGTACCGGGTGGTGGATCATTACTTGAGATTTTACTATCGCTTCATTGCGCCCGCGCGATCCAATCTGGAGCGGGGCTTGATTCAACAAGCTTGGCAAAACATGCGGCAGCATCTATCGGAATACGTCGGGACATTTGTCTTTGAAGAGCTCTGCCGCGAGTGGGTGCTGCGTCAGGGCGACGCCGGGCAGCTCCCGTTTGTGCCACGCCGCGTCGGCTCGTTCTGGGCTACCGGCAAACCGCAAATCGATGTCGTGGCCATCAACGAAGACGCGCATGCCATTCTGCTGGGCGAGTGTAAGTGGACGGCGGAGCCGATTCGCAAGGGAGTCGTCGAAGGCTTTCTCAAAAGCGCCGCGCAGATCATCCCGGAGCCAGCGGAAAACTGGAAAGTGACGTATGCCTTGTTCTCGAAAAGCGGCTTCACGGCAGACGCAAAGCAGGCGATGGGCAACCAGGCCTGCCTGTGGATCGATCTCGATCGACTCGATCGGGATTTGCGACAGGGGTAATTTTGCCCAATTGAAGAGAACGACAAACACCAACATCTTCATGCCTTCGTTCTTAGAATGAAAGCATAAGGATACGCCAGACGTGATTGGCACGAAGCACAGCGCCACCCGTGACAAACAAGGAGGCAGAGCATGACCAAACATTCTACCCGACTTCAACCGAGTACCGCCGCGACGATCAACGCCAGTGGACGTGAGCTGAATGAAATGGATCGCCAGAATATGGAGTTCTTCCAGCAACATAGCGCCCAGATCGCCGCGTTTGCTTATCTGTGCTTCAAGGAACACGGGCGTGGGGCGGTGGTCGTCAACTTGACAAGCGAGGCGGCGCAAGCGATTCAGCCCCCGCCAGCGGCCAGTGGGCTGGCAGGTGGACTAATGACGTATGCGCCGCGCTCGGCCTGGAGCAGCGCAGCCACCGGCTTATCCTCACTGGATATTGAGGGCGTAATTAGCAAAATCGATCACTACGATCCCAACACGGGTGTGGTCGTGGTGGTCATGCGCGATCCGAAGGGCATCGCCGCTTACCGGATTCGGACGGTTCCTCCGCCGCCTGAAGCCTATCAGAAACACTCGCTTGAATTAAGCCTCACCGAGGCGTTGTCCCAACCAGCTCAACAGCGGTACCTCAAGGACAAGGGCGCGGCTCCAACAGACGCTACGGCGGCTTGAACCCTCTACAGCGAATGGCACAAGCAGGTCCAGTCGTCGAATCGCCTCTTAGAATGAAAGCATAGAGGCAAATAGAAGTTCAACGATCACGACCAGGAACTGTTGGAGCAGGCCGACCCGACACGGCTGGCCTGATGGGTCAGCCGTGCCGGGTGGTGAAGCACGGTGTTCGTCTGCTTGAAAACTACGCCAGTGCGTTGTGTGGCACGCGGAACGAGAGAGGTTCTCCGACTGAATCGCACCTGTACCGCGGGTCACGGGCGGCCCGCGAATCGCGCAGTCGGGAGGTAACGCTGCGCGGCCAACGCTTGAGTCGCTGCGTTGAGCATGAGACGTCAGCCGATCAATTCGCTTGGAGCGCGACGCTAGGTTTGCCATCAGGATAATAGGTTGAGGCAGTCTAATGGGCAGCCGGGTGCTAATCAGGGCTGCCGCACAGGCTTCCCCGCTCGCCCCGATTCAGTGGCGCGGGCGGGCGGTTGAGCAGCAACGATCTGCTCGATCACCCGGTCGGCCACGCGACCCGCATCGGCCCGGCGCAGATCAGCAGGCCCGATTTTTCGGAAGTCGTTTTCTGAGAAACAGATCCCGCTCGGGGAGTTTCCCCTCTGCGGGACAACGCCCCGCGTTGGGGTCGTTCTGCAGAAACAGCCGCGACGACACGCAGTTGTCGCCAAACACGCGCTGAAGTCGTCAGTGGCCGATCAGCCCTGCTCGGCTATTTCAACCGCGGGGCCCTGCAGTTCTACGCAATCTGACGCAATAGACCTCGTGGTAGTACCTAGCGTGGCGCTGATCGCTAGACTGGGCGCGTGGTATCTGATCAGCCCATCGCGCGTTACAGGCCAAGAGCAGAACAAGGCACAATCGGATTATCCCGCACCGGGAGGATAAAGACATGCGCCAGGTCACCATCATCACGAATACCGAGATGATCAAACTGATCAAACGCCATCTGAAAAGTGAGGGCTTAACCACCGCGGCGCTGGCCCGTGAGATCGGCGTGAACTACCAGTATTTCCACGATATGCTGGCCGGTCGCGGGCCTATCACGGCAGAGGTCGCCCGCTATTTCAAGTTCGAGCGGCTTGACTATGTGTTTACTGCACGCCAGCCCCGTGAGCCGCGCCCGCGCCAACACCCCCGACGAGATGAGCCGGCAGCTGGTTGAGCACAATGTCGTGAAGTACCGCGCGAAGTGTCAGGCTGTTTGAATGACAAATATCCTCACTTTTTGCTGGATAGCCTCCACTACGTATTAGTACGTATTTACTTTGCGCCACGAGTCGCGTAAACTAAGAGCGGCACACACTCCATCTGGCCGATTCGTCTTTTGTCCTAGGTTGTGCCATAATGGAAGCCTCACAAAAGAAAACGCCCGCGACGTAGCCCACCTGCAGTGGGACGGCGTCCGGGCTGGATGACCATCGCGAGCAGACGCGTTGGTAGGCCTAGTCTACCATATTTTGGGGTCGCTTGCGTTGAAGAGTTCGCAAGCGACTTTTGTTTATGACGCGATGAGCACTATGCCGAGTTCAACCAGACTTAACCTGCCTAACGCACGGGCTGGCGAGTTTCTCGATTACCTGCGCCGCCTAGTGATCGATGAGGCCTTAACTGCCAAGCAGAATCTGCTGGAATTGTGGAGTCAGCCGCTGGCGGCCCGTGTCCGGCACGGTCGTGCCATCGAAGGACTGCGCGTGATCAAAGTGGGCCAAGATGGTCGGATCGAATTGGCGTGTGACCGCAACCAGGCGCGATTTCGGGAAGGCGACCTCCTCAGTCTCAATCGCAGTAGCCCGTTTTTCCAGCCGCACTTTCAAGTCACGCTCGAAGTCGACGATGGACATCAACTTACCGTGTATTCGCGTGAACTGGCATTCAATTGGGGTGAGGTGTTCGGGGAAGCGACCGGTTGGATCTTGGATGAAGACAACTTAGATCTCAGCCAATACTTGCTGGACGCACTGAACCACGTGGGCGACACCACCATCGGGCGAGAACGAATTCTGCCGCTGTTGATGGGGCGTCTGCGGCCGAAGATGGATCTGGCCAGTTACGACCGGGCGATCGCGCTGGCCGATGACTTGGGGCTTAACTACGACCAGACAGAAGCTTTTGCGCAGGCCTATGCCACCGATACCGCTTACTTGATTCAAGGACCACCCGGCACGGGCAAAACGCGCGTGCTAGCGCATCTCGCTCAAACACTGGTGGAGGATGGCGAACGCGTTCTGATTACGGCCTTCACACATCGTGCGATTAACAATGCATTGAATAAGCTGGCGGAAGTCGCTCCGGACGTGCCGGCGATCAAGATCGGTGAGCCCAGCCGGGCCGATGGCCTACTGGTCGAAAACTACGAGAACTTCCAAGATTCGCCGTTGGCGGACATGAGCGAGGGCTATGTAATCGGCGCGACACCGTTTGCCACACGCAGCCAACGCCTGGGCGGCGTCGAGTTCGAGACCGTCATCTTCGATGAGGCCAGTCAGATCACCCTGCCGCTCGCCATTATGGGCATGTTGTCGGCCAAGCGTTTCATTTTCATCGGCGATCAGAAACAACTGCCGCCGGTACTGGCGACACGTATAGGCGACGAAGCCCTGCGCGCTTCGGTGTTTGGCACGCTGGTCGATCGCCATTTCGACACCATGCTGACCGAGAGTTATCGGCTCAGCACCGAACTGGCCGATTGGTCGAGCGAACAGTTTTATCAGGGCAAATTGACGTCCACAGCCGAAGCCGCCCAGCGACGCGTCGTCTATGCAATCCAGCCGGAACGGTGGGCCAGTGTCCTTGATCCAGATCGGCCCAAGGTATTTGTCGATCTACTGCACCGCAACACAACGACGCGTAGCCATTCCGAGGCGGATGCCGTCGTCGGCCTAATTACCGCGTTAGCCGACATCGGGTTTCCACTCAACGAGATTGGCGTGGTCACGCCGTATCGCGCTCAAGCACGCGAGATCCGCAATCTACTTCGCCCACTCATCGTTGATGCCGAGCAACGCCGGCAGATCGTTATCGACACCGTCGAGCGGATGCAGGGCCAGGAGCGGGATCTGATTATCTTTTCGCTGGCGACGTCCAATCCGGCGTTTGCGTCGCAACTAGCCGAGTTCTTTTTCCAGCCAGAGCGACTGAATGTGGCGATCACGCGGCCGCGCAAGAAACTCATCATCGTGGGTAGTAGTCACGTCTTGAATGCCGCAGACGATGACTCGGATGAGCAGCTGCCGGCAGACCTGCTACGCGATTTATTGAGCACTTGCTACACCTACATTCCCGAGTACGTCACGTAACGTCCTATGGCTCAGATATTACCGGACACGCCACTGGGCTATTGCACGCCGGAAGCCGCGAAAATCTATCGGCTGCTGAAGCGGCTGCCTGACGATCAGTATGCCGTCTGGCAGCGGCTGTCGATCTGGACTGAACCTGGGCCAGACTTCTGGGTGCTGCGCTCCGATCGACGCTCGGTGTTCATCAAGGTGTCTGTCGCGACTTCCGCCGATGCGCGTTCGATGCTGCAGAACGATCTATTTGAACCCACCACCGATCGATCAGCCGTTGGCCACGCAGAGGCTGAGGCCCTCGTTCAGTTCATGCAGTCCATTGCCTCGCAGGCCGAGAGTACTACGTCGTCGTCGCCAGTACCGGGCCTCATTATCTTCCCTAATCTTGAAGACACCGATCTTAAGGCTTTGCCGAGGAACGCGACACCGGTCGAGATAACCTGGGCCGGCAAAGACCGTCTGGCGCCCATCGAATTTGAAGATTGGTTGACCGAGCGACTCGGCTCGTCGCTGTCGAGCGAGCTGATCAATGTCCTGCGTAAGGCGTTCACGCCTGAAGTGGTGATTCCGCCGTCGTTTACCGTGCGCAAGCCGATCGAGCGCAACACAAACGCCCAACTCACCGAGTATCTCCTGGACTTCCGCCAGGAACGCATCCTCAAGGCCGATTTGGACCTATCGGATGAGGCCCGCTCAGCAGCCAGTGAGTTTGGCCTGCGTCTGATCAATGGTGTGGCGGGCAGCGGCAAGTCGTTGATTGTGGTCTATCGCGCGCATTTGCTGCATCAACTGTTTCCCGACAAGCCGATCCTGGTGTTGACCCATAATCGGCCGCTGATCCGCGATCTGGAAGCGCGGTATCAGCACTTGAGCCAGAACGGGCGCACGGTCGAATGGCGCACCTTTTTAGCGTGGTGCCGGAATCACTGGCCGCGGAATCTGCCGTGGCGCGATCCGATCGGCCTCAAACGCCGCCAACAGTTGATCACACAAGTCTGGTATGCTCATCTGGCGGACAGCGCGGTATCGGAGCGAATGCTCCACGATGAGATCGATTGGTTTAAGGATCGACTGCTCTTTACTCGCGACGAGTATCTGGCAGCGGATCGATCGGGGCGTGGCTTTGCCTTGAACGAGGCCATGCGGCAACGCATGTTTGACGCGATCGACGCCTACGAACATGAACTGCAGCGGCTAAATCTGGTCGATTGGAACGAAGTGCCGCGCCGACTGTGGCAGTTTATACAAGATGGCCGCATTCAACTGCCCGTCTACGACGCGGTGTTAGTTGACGAGGCCCAATTCTTCGCGCCGATCTGGTTTGAAATCATCAAGCGAATCGTCAAACCGGGTTTCGGTCACCTGTTCCTGGCCGCCGATCCAACGCAGGGTTTCCTCAAGCGCGGCCAGTCGTGGCGCGCCAGCGGTCTGGAAGTGCGCGGGCGCACGCACAAGCTGGAGAAGAGTTACCGGACGACCCGCGAAATCCTGAACTTCGCCACCCTGCTCTATCGCACCCGCTTACCCGAAGTTGAGGAAGAAATTCTCGCGCCGAGCCTGCTGGATATGCCCAGCGGCGCGATGCCAGTCATCGTGCCGTTGACGAGCGACCAGGACGAAGTGACCCGCGTGGTCAACGAAGTTCGAGCGCTCCGCGGCAGCGGCATCGCCCTTGGCGACATCCTCATCATCCATGCCGATTGGCAAGGGGTGGATCGTTTGTTGGAGCGCCTGCGGCGCGAGTTTGGCAGAGCGTCGGTGATCGATCCGAAAGATACCTCCAAGGGTGACCAGATTCGGGTGGTGACGCTCAACGCGGCCACCGGCCTCGAAAGCCCGATCGTATTCCTGTGCGGCGTGCATCAATTGTATGAAGAAGAGCAGAGCGTCCGGCTGTCGGACGATGAGCGCGCGGAGTTGATGCGCGATAACACGCGCCGGCTTTACATGGCGATCACGCGGGCCGGGCAACATCTGGTGTTGACGTATGTGGGCGAACTGCCGGATATGTTGAGACAATTGGGAACAGTGGCATGAGCAACGATCTATTTCTGCCCGGCACCGAAGTCATCACGCGCGGCTTGAAGTGGGAAGTCGTCGAAGCGCAGCCGATGGGCGAACAGGCGCGTGTGCGCCTGCGCGGCACCGGGCGATTCGGCGCGTTCGAGGTGGATGTGCTCACACCGTTTGAGCCGATCGAGCCGCTCATCCATGATCTTGATCCCGAACACGCCGGCCAACTGCCCAACTGGATTGTCTATCATCAGGCGTTCTTGCTGGAGCAAGCCTTAGGGCCAGACGCTTTCCTCGCCGTGCAGCCGGGACGCTTGCGCATTGAGCCGTATCAATTGGTGCCGCTCTCTCGCGCGCTGCGAATGACCCGCCCGCGCTTGCTGTTGGCCGATGATGTGGGCCTTGGGAAGACCGTCGAGGCGGGACTGATCATCGCGGAGTTGATGGCGCGCCGGCGCGTGCATCGACTGCTGATCGTGACGCCCGCCGGCCCGCTGCTCGACCAATGGCAAACGGAGATGACGGAGCGCTTCGGGCTGCGGCTTGAGGTTGCTGATCGGGCGGCGATGGATCGCATCCGCCGCGGCACCGAACTGGGCGCGAACCCCTTCGACCATTTGCCGCTCGCCATCGCGTCGATGGACTTCCTCAAACAAGATCGCGTGCTCGACGAGTTGGAACGAGCGTTGCCTTACGATCTGATTGTGATGGACGAAGCCCACCACTATTCGGAAACGGGCCTGAACGAAGCGGATCGCAGCGAAGCGTCCCAGCGGCGGCGACTGGCGGAAGTATTGGCGCGCCAATCGGATGCATTGTTGCTGCTCTCGGCGACGCCGCATGACGGCTACGATCGATCGTTTGCGTCATTGTTGGAACTGCTCGATCCATCGCTGGTCGATGGCAAGGGCCGCCCGCGTGAGGAGGTTTATCGCGCGCATGTGGTGCGCCGTCTGAAGAAGCACATCAAGGTATTCAACCCCAGACTCGGCGAGTATGTGAACTTCCCGGAGCGGGAGTTGGTGCCGGTCGAGATCGGCGCGGACGCCATCACGCACCCGGAATTTGTCGAAGTGCATCGCGCGCTGCTGGCCTTCATCGCGCCGGCACTGAAACGCTCGCTGCGCACCCGGCAATATGACGACGCATTGGCCTATCTGGCTTTGCTGAAGCGCTCGACTTCGTCGATCGTGGCATTGCGCAACACGCTGTTGGCCGTGCAAAGCCGCGTCGCCGAATTGGCGTCGTCCAAACAGGAAGAGGTCGAAGCGCGACAACAGCGCCGGAAATCGCTCAAGACCTTGCAGCGGAAGATGGCACGCTTTGGCACCTTGACGCTCGATGAAGAACAAGAGCGCGAGGCGCTGGAGATTGAAGAACTCTCGCAACAATTATCTCTGTTCGACAGCGAGACGCGCCGCGCAACGCGCGAAGCCGATCGGGCCGAGACCACCAGTCAGGCTTTGGCCGAGATTCTGGCTAAGGCCGAAGCTGCTCTCAATCACGATCTCAAGTTGGAACGGCTGATCGATGAAGTCAAGGCCATCCGACAGAATGAGCCGGCCGCCAACATTCTGATCTACACCGAGTATGTGGACAGCCTGCGTGAAATCGAGAAGAGACTGAAAGACGAGAAACTGGGGCCAACGCTGACGATTCATGGCGGAGCACGCGAGAATGACGATCAGTCTGAAAAGATCGATCGGCAGGCAGTGACCAAACGGTTCCGTCAACAAAACAACCTGATCCTGATCAGCACCGATGCCGCGGCCGAGGGCCTGAATCTGCACGAGCGCTGCCATCATCTGATCCATCTGGAATTGCCGTGGAATCCCAATCGGCTGGAGCAGCGCAATGGCCGCATCGATCGCTACGGGCAATGGGACACGCCCGTGATTCGCTACCTGTATCTGTGCGGCACGTTCGAGGAGCGCATCTTGGCGCGGTTGTTGGCGAAGTATGAGCGGCAGCGCGCGCGGCTGAAGTTCGTGCCGAATACGCTGGGCATTGATGTCAGTGACTTGCCCGAAGAAGGGCTGTTTGCGGCGTTGGCTGAAGGCGAGAGTACGCTGGGGCAACCATGCCGCCGTTTCAATTTCACAGAAGGTACCGCGGATGTAGAGGATGCCGATGTGAAGGCGCTGCTGCAGGAAGTGGACAGCGCATTGAATCGCTTCGAGAACGTGGCGAAGACGTATAAGTGGCTGGGCGATGAAGGCGCGGCCGCCGACGAGGTTTCGCAACGGCAGGCCAAACGCGCGTTAGAGATCGGGCAGAAAGTGGGCGAGGTTGATCTGGTGGCGTTTGTCGAAGGCGCCGTGCTGGCTGAAGGCGGGCGCGTGGCGCGCGATGAGCACTGGCTGGACATTTATCCGCCGTCGAATTGGGCGCATGGACTGGATGAATTGCCGGGCTGGAACGGCACACGCCTCCGCCTGACGACGGACTTGAATCGCCTGACGGATGACAAGGACCAACCAGTGGGTTACTTGGGCCGGGCGCATCCGTTGGTGCGACGATCCATCGAGCACGTGCGGCATCTGTCGCTGGGGCAACGTGACGGCTACGATGTGCGTGTGTCAGCAGCGAAGTCACCGGATGGCAAGCCCGCGCTGTTGTTCACATTTCTGGGGCGCGTGCAAAGTCAGGCTGGGCGCGAGTTGGAACGTGTAATCGCGGTGCGCGTGACGAAGGACATGCAGACCGAAGTAATGACCGAAGGAACGAGTTGGCTGCCCAAGCCGGAAGACAGCGTTGCGACGAAGGGCCTGTGGGAACGCGAGTTCAAGAGCTGGGGCGAACAGGCGCAGGCCGTGGCTGAGGCCACTGCGCAAAAGGCATTTGATGACATTGCGGCTGACTTCATGGCGAGGCATCAGCAACAGATTGAGCAAGAACGTCGTGAGTTAGGCGCATGGCTGGCACAGCGTACAGACGAGATAATCGGCAAGAGTGAAACGACGCTACCACTATTTCAAGGCCTGAACGAGATAAGTCCTGCACCACTGAAGAGAATGACTGAATTCATTGCTCAGGCTCAAAGAACAAGCAAAGAACGTGGTGAAGCGAACTCTGTTCTGAATGTCTTTGATATGCGTACGACAGGCTTACAATCGCGTGCTGCGGTTGTTACGCAGCAAATCACACCTCTAGGGCAAATAATGCTTTGTGACTGAATCCAATTGATCGAACGCATCGAGGGAAATCTTATGACCCACGGCATCTTCCTCAACCTGTTTGAAATTGATCCGCCAACCGAATTTCAGCTTATGACTTTTCCATGGTCGGCTGAAATCGACGTGAAACAATTACGCCGAGACGTGTTGCCAGCGTTTCTGTTTGCAAGCGACCGCACCAAGCACATCTATTGTTATGGACAAAGTTCTGACAAGACAGTAGAAATAGGGTTCCACTCGGATACTGTAGGTGTATATGATGATCCAAGATTGACGGGCCGTATCCTTCTTGACGCAATCACCAATCACCTAATTACCCAATTTCAATTCGATTTGCAACACAGGCCGCATACAGCTAAAATTCATGAAGTCACTGACTATCAGTCCAGATTAGCTCAAATTGAGAAACGGATCGATGTCTATCCGAGCTATAAGATTCAAACGGTTTTTCTAAAAGTCGCCGGGGAATTACGATTCTTTCTCCTGGTTCGACCCAGGGCACGTTATCGATTTTCACACAAGCTCGCAAAGATCCAGGAAGCTGTTGATCTTGCTGGACGATATGTTCGCTTAAACTGTCCAAGTGATTGTACCGTATACAAATGTGAGCTGTACGATTACCGCCACCAGCTTGCAGGTCCGTTTGCCAAGCTAACGACTGATCAATCGTTCCGATGTGAATATCTGGACGTCGGCGGCGCCAATAGCCAATCCGTGAAACTTGCCGAGGATTCACGCTTCGGGTTCAACATGCCGCTTGAGATCTGTGAACTTGAGGCTTCAGTCGCAACCATCTCCGCAATAATAACCGCACGACTAGGCGCTGCTACCGCAAGTAAAGCGATCGTTGACTTGCGGGTAGCTACTGGGGATCTATTACGCAGTTCCCCCCGCTCGGTAATTAACACACAAGTGGGTCAAACGCGACATCAAGAGATTGCCACCTTGCTGGCTAAATTGACCGGTGACATATCGGTTTTTGGAAAAGGCACTTTTCATGTTTCCAGTGACCCCATACAAGGAATCGAGGGGGGACTAGCGCCTGAAGATACCTACTTTGAAGAAGATGTGCCAGATGGAAGCGAGGTAGACGAACATGACGATTCTTTTTAGCCAGAAACTACCTGAACCCAAGTTGCGATTTGACTATGCACTTAAAACACAAGTCAGCGGCACCTCGTTTGACGGATTTAAGCAATTTGTGTAGTGTTCGCTAACATGTTGA
>PMCF01000352.1 GCA_003154115.1 Anaerolineae bacterium | reverse complement strand
AAGGTAGAAAAGGGCAACTGCACCCATTTGAAAACTGAGATTTTTGATATTCCCAATATCGTTGGTTTAAGTCTGCTTTGTAATCAGCCATCATTTTCCCTTATTCTACTACGGCGTACTCTCATGCGGCCCAACTATAGATTCAGCAGCATAAACTCTTCGTCGAAGTATTCGTCGCCGATCTTCACGGCGTGCGGCTCGCGGCCATACACGCTGAAGCCGAGCGATTCATACAGGCGTTTGGCCGTGGTCTGAGTGACGACGACGCCGAGCAAGAGCTGCTTGAGATCGGGTAAGCGTCTGGCGCGCGTGATCGCTTCCACCAGCAGCGCCCGTGCAATGCCGCGCGATCGAGATTCCGGCCGTACATATAGGCTGACGATGTTGCCTTTGTGGCGCAGCTTCAGCACAGTTTCGCGGTAGAAGCCCACCATGCCCACCAGCTGCTCGTCTTCGAAGGCGCCCAGCGTGAAATTTTCGTGTCCACGCAGCTGTTGGGCGATGCTGTCCAGGGTGCGCTGGCTAAATTCTTCGGACGAACTCGTGAAGGCGTGGGGTGATTCACACAGACAGGTCAGGCGCAGCGTGCGATAGATCTCGACATCGGCTTCGGTGAGTTGGCGGATGTGCATGGTTGGCTGGAAGAAACCGGGTTTCTCCGTTCAGGATGGAATCGAAGTCCGATGCGGCGAAACCCGGTTTCTACATCTTAGCTGACAATTCCGTAAAACAACGGCAAGGGCTTCACCGTTTCGTCACCGAGGGTGATCGCACGGCTCAGTCGTTCTTCGGCGGCGCGGGCCTTGGCGGGATCGTTGGCGTGAACGGTGAAGAGCGTCTGGCCTACCTCTACTCGATCGGCGACCTTGACGTGCAGCAGAATGCCCACGGCGTAGTCGATGGGATCACCCTTCTGCGCGCGGCCCGCACCCAGATCGACCGACGTGAGTCCCACTTCGAGCGCGTTGATGTGGTGGACATAGCCCGCCTGATCGGCCTTCACTTCACTTATGAGTGGGGCGTGCGGCAGCCGATCGGGATGTTCAACCATGCCGATATCGCCGCCTTGCGCCTGCACGAGTTCGAGGAATTTGCGATAGCCCGATCCATCGGCCAGTAGTTGTTCCGCCAGCGCGCGGCCTGCTTCAACCGAGGGGACTTTCTCGCCCAAATGCAGCATGTGCGCGGCGATGACCAGCGAGTGTTCGACGAGGTCGGCAGGCCCGCGGCCATGCAGCGTCTCGATGGCTTCTTTCACTTCCAACGCATTGCCGATGGCGTGGCCCAGCGGCTGATCCATGTCGCCGATCAGCGCGATGACTTTGCGTTGTAAGTTTTTGCCAATGTCCACCATCGTTTGAGCGAGCACGCGCGCTTCGTCAGGCGTCTTCATGAACGCGCCCGATCCGCACTTCACATCCAGCACGATGGCATCCGCGCCCGCGGCGATCTTCTTGCTCATGATGCTCGACGCGATCAGCGGGGTGCTGGGCACGCTGCCCGTGACATCGCGCAGGGCGTAGAGTTTCCCATCGGCAGGCGCCAAGTCTTTGGATTGGCCGCTCAGCACGATGCCATGCTCTTTCAACTGCTGTCGAAATTCGGTTTCGCTCAGATCGACCCGGTAGCCCGCGATCGATTCCAGCTTGTCCAACGTGCCACCGCTGAAAGACAGGCCGCGTCCCGACATCTTGCCCACGTGCAGGCCCGAGGCCGCCACCAACGGCGCGATGACCAGGCTCACTTTGTCGCCCACGCCGCCGCTAGAATGCTTGTCGACGACGATGGGCGCGATGTCGTGCAGATCGAGCATGTCGCCGGAGTGGGCCATAGCCAACGTCAGGTCGGCGGTCTCGCGCGGAGTCATGCCGCGAAAGAAGATGGTCATGCACCAGGCCGCGGCTTGATAGTCGGGAATGTCGCCGCGCGCATAGCCATTGACGAAGAACTCGATCTCTGCCTGAGAGAGTTCGCCGCCGTCACGTTTCTTTTCAATGATATCCGTCACACGCATGTTCACCGCTCCGGGGAATTTTATTCTCGCAAGGGTCGTCCGCCGCGCGGCATCCGTGGCGCCGTCGTCGCAAACGCGCTGGCCGTAGCAAGGGGGCGAATCGTATTGGGCTTGGGGGCGTTGAGATACTGCTCAGCTGCGGCGCGTCCCGCTTCGATGAGCTGGGCCGTCTTCGAGAAGTCGAACAGATCGAGATCGGCGAAGTCTCGAATGTTGATGTGGTGCACGATCGCGCCGGCTTTAGCGGCATCGCGCAGATCGTCGATCAGTTGTTCACGCAGTGAGGTGATCAGCGTCTGCTGGGCGATAGGCAGTACGCCGTGAATGGGCTGTTGCTTGCTGACATCAGGCTCCAGATCGATCACGTACAACTCCGTCGCGCCGCGCAGCAGTGCGGCTTCGATCAGCACGACCGCGGTCGCACCGCCGTCGGTCAACTGAAAGCCGTCGATCAGGACGGGCGGCAATACGATCGGGAAGGAGGCGCTCGCCAACACCGGATCGGCGACAGGCGTATCCGGTTCGTCGCCAAAGATGATCGTGGTGGCCGAGACAATGTCGGCTGTGACCGCGTAGAACTGAATCTTGAGATCGCGGAAGGTGCGCGCTCCCGCCGGGATATAGCGCATGAACGTGCGGCGGAAATTGTCGCCGCTGACCAGGCTGTCCTGGCCGGTCAACACGCGCCAGGCCATCGTCAATTTGTTGCCGGGGAAGATGTCGTCCTTCTTCGTGTTGATCCACAACTGCGCGAGCTGATCCAGCCCCGCGGGGGTCGGATCATAGGCGTAGTACACGCCGTTGAACGCGCCGGCGGACGTGCCGACCACCAGATTCGCTTTGATGTGATGCGCGGTCAACGCTTGCAGCGCGCCGACTTCCAACGCGCCCCGATTAGCACCACCGCTTAGCACAAACCCGATCATGTGGGTCTCCTATGGTCTACAGTTTTTGTAGCAACCGTGACGATCGTCACAATACGAAGCACGAGCCTTCCGAGTCGAATGAAAGGTGAACTGATTATACATTCAACGCGGGGCAATGAACAAGGCGCGGCGCCGTAGAAAACAAAACCCTCCGCTCATCACGGAGGGTTTTTGAAAAGACGACGGTTAGTCTACTTGACTTCGAGCGGGTGCAAAGCGGAAAAGTTGGGTCAGTCCATTGGAGCCGTGACCTGCATTTGGTAGAATAACGCCTGAGCCTGAATTTCGCACTTTAACAACTCGATAGAAAGACATTGGATCACCGCATTGAGGATGTGGTAATGTAGGAGCACCAATCTTCCGACGGAGCGTGTGCCCATGAATCCTCTTGCCAAGACTCGGCGAATGCAGCGGGTGGTCTGGCTGGGCTGGTTCCTCGCCGTGTGGCTCTTGGGTTGGACTTACGGCCTGCCCGTGACTCCCGGGAGCACCTGGGGCGGTCAAGTCGCCTTGCCCCTGGTGGGTAGCGTGGTGACCCACGACCGACGCAAGGCGCGCTGTTTCCCTGGCTGCGAGCGGGTCGCGGGCGCAAGTGGGCCTGGCTTCATTATCAAGCAGCCTGCCGGGTCTACGCTCGGTGGCGGTGGGCGGCGCGTCTGGCCTATGTCCGCGCGGTGTGGGCGGCCGGGGTCGCGCGGTTGCTGCTGACGGGCGCACTCAGCCTGGCCGTCGTCGTCGATGCGCTGACG
>PMCF01000346.1 GCA_003154115.1 Anaerolineae bacterium | reverse complement strand
GAGGGACTCATCAACGCGCAGTTGGCCGATCGGTTTGAGGCGCACTCCGCCGGCACACAGCCGGCCGGGTACGTGCATCCACAGGCGATCGCCGCGCTGCGCGAGATCGGGATCGACATTTCCGATCACCGCTCGAAGTCGGCCGATGAATTCAAGGGCACGCCGTTTGATGTCGTCATCACGGTCTGTGATGATGCGGCTGAAAACTGCCCGGTATGGCTGGGTCAGGGACAGCGCGTCCACATCGGATTTCCCGATCCGGCGGACGCTCCGCCCGATCAACAAGTTCAACAATTTCGCGCCGTGCGCGATGCCATTCAAGATCGACTAGTAGACTATTTGCGCCGCTGGCAGCCTGAAGTCAATCGGAGGAAAGCATGACCACCAGTTCAATTCGCAGCGCCCTCGACCGCGAGGAAAACCGCATCAAAGACGACATCCTGCGCATGGGCAGCATGGTGGAGTCGGCGATCGATAATTCTATCGTCGCCCTGAAGCAGCGCGATGGCGCGCTGGCGCAGCAGATCATCGAGGACGACAAGCAAATCAACCAGCTGCGCTACAAAATTGAAGAAGAGTGCCTGATGGTGATTGCCACGCAACAGCCCGCCGCGCACGATCTGCGGTCCATTGTCGCCGCCACGCACATCGCCGTCGAGTTGGAGCGCATGGGCGATCACGCGGTGGGCATTGCGCGCATCACGCTGCGCATGCTGGATCAACCGCTGCTCAAGCCGTTGATCGATATGCCCGTCATGGCAAACATTGTCAAAGAGATGACGCGCGAAGGCCTAAACGCCTTCATCAACGTCGACGAAGCGCTGGCGCGCCGGGTTATCGACCGTGACGACGAAGTCGACCAAATGTATCAACAGATCTTCCGCGAGCTGCTGACCTACATGCTGGAAGACCCCAAGAACATCAGCCGCGCGACATTCCTGCTGTGGGTGGCGCACAATCTGGAACGCATCGGCGATCGCGCCACGAATTTGTGCGAACGCACCATCTTTGTTTCGACCGGCAAACTGGGCGATTTGAACGCAGGCCAGACCGGCCCGCTCAAGCCTTTGTGATAGTTCGTTTGTCACGCCCAAAGCAGGATGAAAAGCAGGGAGGGTATAACGCAGAACTGTAGGGCGTGCTTGCACGGGATGGTACATCCCGTGCCGCCAAGCGCCGGATGTACCATCCTGCGCGAGCGCCTGAAAAGTCACCAACACTTGTGCGTTATACTCAAGCAGGGATTTTCGATTGACACCCTTAAGGCGAGTGATATAATCTAGTCAACTGAATAATAAACCTTCGGGGCAGGGTGAGGGCGCGTCCACAACACGCGACCAATTCCCGATCGGTGGTACAGCCCACGAGTCCGTGAGGACATGATCCGGTGTAACTCCGGAGCCGACGGTATAGTCCGGATATAAGAAGGGTACACGATGCTGTTTCATCGCGCGTGTTGATCCGTTTGCCCCGCAGCCAGCTCCACGGCTTCGGGGTTTTCGATCGACATCAAGGGTGAAGTGGGTCTGTGTGATGCGCCCCGAAGATGCCAGAACACCTTCGGGGTTTTGTATTGCCCCGAAGCATCTCGAACCCTAAGGGGGCCAACATGGCGGTCTCTTCGAAGTCCAGGCAAATGATTATGATCCGCGGTCCGTTAGGCGTGGTACGACTGCCGCGCAAGGTTATGCCCCTGCTCCGCGTGGGAGCAATCGGGTTGTTTGTGTTGAGCGTCATCGTGGTGTGGCAGCTCATCATCTTGATCGGCAAATATCCCTCGTTCATCCTGCCCGCGCCCCGCGAGGTCGCCGACGAATTGTTGAACATCCTGCCGACGCCCGCTTTCTGGGGCCACGTGGCCACCACGTTCGTCGAGGTCTTGGGCGGGCTATCCATCGGGGCGGCTCTGGCGATCGTGCTGGGGTATTTCATCGCCAAATCGTCGATCGTCAATTCGCTGGTCTCGCCGTTGGTCGTCGCCTCGCAAGCCGTGCCCATCGTCGCCATCGCGCCGCTGCTGGCGATGTGGTTTGGCTACGGCCTGACGCCTAAAATCGTCACCAGTCTGCTCATCGTCTTCTTCCCGATTTTGATCAGCGTCGTTGCCGGTATCCGATCGGTGGAGCCGAACCTGCGCGATCTCATGCGGAGTTTGCAGGCCACCCGCTGGCAGATGTTCACCAAATTAGAAGCGCCCTCGGCCCTCCCGATGGTGCTCAGTGGCCTCAAAGTGGGCGCCACGCTGGCCGTCATCGGCGCCATCGTGGGGGAGTTCGTCAACTCCGATCGGGGCCTGGGGTTCCTCATCAAGCAGGGCAATGGCGAGTATAATACGACCAGGACATTCGCTGCATTGATCGTATTGATCGTCATGGCTCTAATCATGTATGGCAGCGTTGCGCTAATCGAACGAAAATGGCTGGCGTGGCGTCGCTGACATGTTGAAGCACATTCTATGCAAGGAGACGAGGATCCCATGAAAAAGAGTCGTTGGTCTATGTGGATGTCGCTGTTGGTATCGTTGGGATTAGTATTAGCCGCCTGCGGCGCACCGCCCGCTCCCCCGCCGCCCACCGCCGCGCCTGAACAGATGACGCCGGCCGCTACGCCCGGCCAGGATCAGGCCACACCGACGCTGCCGCCGACTCTGCCCATGCCCACCGCCGCGCCTGCCCAAGCCGAGGTGACGCAAGCGCCGCCTGCGCCTTCGTCGGCGACCTCAACCGGCCTAGCCAATACGAGTTGGAAGCTCGCTACGGTCGAAGCGCTGGGTACGTCGAATGCACCTTTGTCAGGCACGGAGATTACGCTGGCCTTTTCAGCTGATGGACAAGTCAGTGGCTCGGGGAGCTGCAACAATTACAATGGCTCGTACCAGCTGGAAGGGAATCAGCTCACCCTCGGCCCGCTGGTAACGACACAGAAGGTGTGTGAAGATCCGGTGATGTTGCAAGAGCAAGGTTATCTCACCATGCTGCAAACGCCGGCGACAGTCAATCAGCAAAGCGAACGCTTGACACTGACACTGGATGGCGGCAAGACCGTCTTCACGTACACGCCCGCTGGCGCGGCAGGTGCAGCGCCGACAGCGGCGGCCCCGACAACGGCGGCCCCCGCGAGCGGCACACCCAGTGCCACCGCTACGCCCAGCGCGGCGTCATCGTCGAAGCTGGCGAACACGAACTGGAAACTCACCTCGGTCGATGCTTTCGGCGCGAGCAACGCCCCTGTAGGCGGTGTCGAAATCACCTTGAACTTCGGCGCGGATAACACCGTCAATGGTTCGGCGGGCTGCAACAACTACAACGGCCCGTATCAGCTCAGTGGCGATCAGCTCGCCATTGGCTCGTTGGTCGCGACGATGAAGGCGTGCCCGAACGAGATCATGGGACAAGAGTCGTTCTATCTGGCGACGTTGCAGAAGCCCGCGCAGGTAACGCGGTCCGACAATCGCTTAACCTTGACGTTTGATGACGGTAAGGAAGTCTTCAACTATGAGCTGGTCACTACGGCGGTGGCGGTGCCCGCGTCCGTGGCCGGTTTGCCCGGCACCAAATGGGATCTACGCAATTTGGTCGATGCGGCCAACCAATCCAAGTCGTCGCTCCTGGCCAATACGCAGATCACCTTGATCTTTGGCACCGACGGCTCCCTCAGCGGCAAGGACGGCTGCAATCAATATAGCGGCACGTATCAGGTCAACGGGAATCAACTCACCTTCGGCCCATTGATCGCTACCGAAATGGCTTGCTCGCCAGAAATCATGCAGCAGGAAGCGACGTATATGATCGCGTTGCAGAGCGCGACTAGCTTTGAACAGACTGCCCAGCAGTTGACCATCACGCATCCCGCCGGTCGACTCGAATACGCCGTCCTGCCGTAACGACGTTCAACGTTTCACCGTAATGCGGATCGACGGGCACTCGCGCCGAGCGCGCCCCCGCCACACAACGGCGGGCAGGTCGTGCGCCGAGCGGGTGTCCGTCGATCTGTAAAAACAATCGGATCTCTCATCGTGATCACTATGAAAAAAACTTTCTTATTTCTCACCATCGTCGTCCTTATCCTGGCTGCCTGCAGTAACGCAACGGCTCCTGCCACTCCGCGTGGCGATGTCGGCCCGGCCCTCACGCACATTCGTCTGCCGATGGGCTACATCGCCAACGTGCAGTACGCGCCGTTCTACATCGCCCTGGATAAGGGCTACTTTGCCGCCGAAGGTCTCGACATCGAATTCGACTATCGCTCCGAGACCGATGGGATGAAGCTGGTCGGCGCCGGCGAATTGCCCTTTGCCTTGGTCAGCGGCGAGCAAGTGCCGCTGGCACGTCAACAAGGCTTGCCCGTGGTGTATGTGCTGCAGTGGTGGCAGAAGTTTTCCGTCGCCGTCGTGTCACTGGCGGACAAGAACATCAAGACTCCGGCCGATTTGGCGGGAAAATCGGTCGGGCTGCCCGGTTTCTTTGGAGCGAGTTACGTCGGCTGGCGCGGCCTGCTCGACAAAGCCGGCTTGAAAGAATCGGATGTGAAGACGCAAGATATCGGCTTTACGCAGGTGGCTGCATTGCAACAGGGCAAAGTCGACGCCGCCGTCGTCTACATCAACAACGAGCCGGTTCAACTCCGCGCGGCCGGGCTGGACGTGAATGTGATTCCGGTCAGCGATTATCTGGCGCTGGTGGCCAATGGCATCGTCACCAATGAGAAGACCATCACAGAAAATCCGCAGCTGGTGCGCAGCTTTGTGCGCGCGGTGCTGCGCGGCTTGAAAGATGCCCTCGCCGATCCCGAGTTAGCCTTCAACACCTCCAAGAAGTTTGTGGAAGGGCTGGGCAGCGATCCTCAAAAGGACGACATTCAGCGGAAGGTCCTGGCCGAATCGCTCAAGCTGTGGCAAGCGCCGGTGCTGGGCCACACCGATCCGGCGGCGTGGGATGAAACGCAGCGCGTGCTCGGCAACATGGGTCTGCTGAAAGAGAAAATCGACAACGCGAAACTGTTTACCAATCAGTTTGTGGATGAGGTGAAGTAATTTACGGCAGCAGACCTCGGAGGTTTTCGCCTGACAGTCAGGCCCGACGTGGTCATCAACCCATGCTGAAATCATGCTCCGCTCTCTGGAATGTAAAAACCTCCGAGGTCTTGTCCCGGTTATGACTCAAGCCGCTTTGCGCGCCGATCACGTCGGCCACGTGTATGACGATCAACACGGCCAAGTCGACGCGCTGGACAATATCACGTTCGAGATCAAACCCGGCGAATTTGTCTGCATCGTCGGGCCATCGGGCAGCGGCAAATCGACGCTGCTGCGCATTCTGGCCGGATTGATTCAGCCGCAGCAAGGTCGCGTCTGGCTGGACGGCCAACTCGTTACGGCCCCCCGCCCTTCGATCGGCATCGTCTTCCAGAAGGCCAACCTCATGCCGTGGCGCACGGTGCGCGACAACGTGGGCTTGCCATTGGAGATGGAGCATGTGCCAGTCGTTGAGATTAGCGAGCGCGCCCAAGCGCTGATCGATCTGGTGGGACTGACCGGCTTTGAAGCCTCGTACCCGCACGGCTTGTCGGGGGGCATGGAACAGCGGGTGGCCATCGCCCGAGCGTTGATTCACAACCCTTCGGTTTTACTTTTGGATGAGCCCCTCGGCTCGCTCGATGCGCTGACGCGCGAACGCATGTCGCTGGAACTGACGCGCATCTGGTCTACCCGCACGACCACGGTCGTGATGGTGACGCACAGCATCCAGGAGGCCGTCTTCCTGAGCGATCGGGTTTTGGTCATGACCGATCGGCCTGGGCGCATTGCCGCCGACATTGCTATCAAACTGTCTCGGCCACGCGATTTGACTTTGCTGCAAGAAGAACACTTCGCCGAGCTGGCCGGAAAAGTCCGGCAGGCCATTGTGCAGGCGTAACGCCGCCTATTCAGAACCCCGGTTTCTTCGCTTGTCTCTCGCACCGCCCATTTGAACATTACTCTACAATGCCTTATAATCCCTACGTTCATCATTGCGTTGAACTCAACGAGGTATTATGGGGCATAAACTCGCGATCGATTTTGGCACCACCAACAGCGTGGTGGCGCGCTGGAACGAAGACAAACACGCCACAGAAGTTGTTGCCCTCCCCGGTCTCAGCGTCCTCAACCTGGAGGGCGTCCCGCCGATCGTCCCGTCGTTAGTCTATATCCATGACGCGCAGACCGGGCACATCACCATCGGGCAGGCGGTGCGCGATCAAGAACTTGATCTCCAGAAGACCAATCGGCTGTTCCGCAATTTCAAGCGCGGCGTCGTCGCCACGTCAGCGCCCGAGCCCCGACTCATCGATGGAGAGATGTGGGGCGATCGAGACGCGGGTGAACATTTCATGCGGCAGTTGTTGGAAGTGTTGCCCGATCGAAACGAGATCGAACAGCTGGTGATGACGGTGCCCGTCGCCTCGTTCCGCGGCTACGTGGACTGGCTGAATGGCCTGGTCGGTGACGCGGCCGACAAAATTCGGGTAGTCGATGAATCGACGGCGGCGGCGCTGGGGTATGCCATCACCGAGCCTGGCACGCTGGTGCTGGTCTTCGACTTCGGCGGTGGCACGCTCGATCTGTCGCTGGTCCAACTGCCGGAAAATCGCGAGCACACCGGCGGCTTTCTCAGCATGTTCCGGCGCGCGCCCAGTTCACGCCATGCCTCACGCGTGATGGCTAAAGCGGGCCGGATCATCGGCGGCAGCGATGTCGATCAGTGGCTGTTGACCGAAGTGCTGCGGCAAACCCGCCTCACGATCGATCAACTCAGCCACGACTACGCGGCGCTGCTCACCCACTGCGAGCAGGCCAAGATCGATCTCTCCACGAAGGCCTCCACCACCTTCATGTTCGAGGCCGCCGGTCGCACTCATCCGATCTTTTTCACACGCGCCGAATTTGAGCAGATGCTGGAAGTCAACGGTTTCTACACCGCCATTCGACACGCCATCGACAAAGTGATGTACGCCGCGCGGCAGCAGAGCATCTTCAAAGAAGACATCAAGCATGTGCTGCTGGTGGGCGGCATGTCGCTGATGCCGTCCGTGCAAAATTTGCTGAAGCGTTATTTCGACGACGTGGCCTTTCTGGGTGATAAACCGTTCACGGCCGTGGCGGAAGGCGCTTTGCAAGTAGCCGTCGGATCGGGTCTGGACGATTACCTGGTGCACAGCTACGGCTTGCGCCATCTCGACCCGGAGACCAACGCGCACCACTACGATGAAATCGTCCCGATGGGCAGCCGCTATCCGCTGGACAAGCCGATCGAGGTGGTGTTGAGCGCCGCGCACGAACAGCAAACCGAGATGGAATTCATCCTCGGCGAGATCGATACCGAGGCCGTCTCGCAAATCGAGGTGAAGTACGAAAATGGCGAAGAAGTGTTTGTCGCCAAAGCCGATCACGCCACGCAGCACATTGAGCCGCTGAATGAAGCCATCATCGTGCCGCTGCAACCACCCGGCCAGATCGGCGAAGAACGCATCAAGGCGCTGTTCCAGATTGACGATCGGCGGCAGCTGCTGCTCAGCATCGTCGACCTGAAAACAAAAGCAGAATTGCTGCGCGATCACGCGGTCTTCACCCTGCGCTAGCCGCCCTGCCGCACCAGGACTAACATCCGATGGAACTTCAAGACTCGTCGACGACTACTGCCACTCCGTCCGCCCCTACGGCCCTCACCGGCCGCGAACCGCGCCTGACTCACAAGAAGGGTCACTATCGCTTGTCGCTGCGCGGCCTGGGCACGATGTTGAACGTGCTGCCGCCCGAGGCCATCTCGCTCGATGCGGCGGCGGCGGCACTGCGCAACAAAGATTTCTACGTGCGCTATAACGCGGCGCGGCTGTTGCGCCGGCGCGGCGATCGCGCTGCGCGCCAGATCATGGAAGACGCGTTGATCAATGGCGACGTGCCCACGCGCGCCAGTGTGGCTCGTGAGTTGTATGGCTTCTCGTGGTACTCGGCCGAGCCGCTGCTGCGGCGCGCGTTGAACGACGAGGATGTGCGCGTGCACGAATGCGCCATGTACGCCCTGAGCGATCTGCGCGAACTACACGGCTACCAGTTGATGGCGGACGTGCTGCCCCACGAACCGGATAACGTGAAAGCCGCGGCGGCCTGGGGCTTGCACAACTGCCAGGATCCGGAAGCCGTGCCCGTCTTGAAAGCCGCACTCACCGCCCACGATCCCGATGTGCGCGTCAAGGTGCTCGAGGCGTTGGGCGCGAATGACACGCCGGAGGCCCTGCCCGTCGTGCGCGAAGCCATCCACGATCCCGAGCTCGAAGTGAAGTATGCGGCCACGCTGAGCTTGATCGAGTTGCAAAGCGATACCAGTTTTCCGGAAGTCGCCGAGTTGATTGAACGCACCGAAGGGACTACCCGACAGCAAATTCTGCGCGGCTTCTTTCACGCCACCAACTATCTGGCGCTCGACGTGGCCCAGACCTCCTCGGCGGACATCGTGCTGGATGCGTTGGAAAATGCCCTGCTCGATCCGCTGCCGGCGGCGCGCCTGGCCGCCATCTGGCCGTTGGCCTGGATTCGCCATCCGCGCGCGCCGCAGATTCTCAAGTACGCCTACAAGACTGAACCGGACGGCGAGGCCAAAGGCGGCATGGTCAAGATCGCCTTCAACCTCATGTCCGAGGCGCGCGAGGAAATTCTGCTGGATGCAGCGCGGAGCAAAGTCGAAGCGGTGAAAGACGCGGCCGAGCAGATTCGCATTATGCGGGGCGGATGAACAGCGAAGTGGTAGAATTTGATTAGCGCGTGGAACCATGACGACATACAGAGAACCGGAAAGCAGGCCCATCATGATCGGTAGTATTCGCCAAAAGACAATTGTGCGTGAAGGTGGATGGGTTGAAATTCGTTCACCAGAACTGCCCATCGGGGCCCGGGTTGAGGTGATTGTGCTGGTCGAGCCGGAAGATTCGGACACGACGGAATATTTACTCTCCAGCGAAGCGAATCGCCAGCATCTTGAGCAAGCCTTGAAAGATGCTGAAGATCCGGCTAACTACTGCGCACTCCCTTCACCGGCATTGGCAAACCGGAGCCGCTCAAACATGAACTCAAAGGGCTGTGGTCAAGACGGATTACGGATGAACATCGCCTTGTTTACAAAGTGACGGAAGAAGAAATCGTCGTCTATTCGTGCCGGTTTCATTATTGATCAGTGATCATCTCGCGCTAATCAACTATTGCGTCTCGATCTAAAAAAGTAAGATGACAACAACCAGCACAACCCGAATTCTGCAAGAACGGCGTGCCGACATTTTGAGGATTGCGGCCCGCTACGGGGCCTTCAACGTGCGCGTCTTTGGCTCAGTGGCGCGCGGTGAAGATAGCGTCGATAGCGATGTAGATTTCCTGGTGGACATGGACAACGACCGCAGCCTGTTCGACGTGGGCGGCTTATTGCTCGATCTGCAAAGTCTGCTGGGCCGAAAGGTGGATGTCGTCACGGAGAAGGCGTTGCACTGGTACATTCGCGATCGAGTGCTGGCGGAGGCCAGGCCATTGTGAAAGATGACCGGCTGTATCTGAAAATGCTCGCAGCCCACGTCCGCGAGGGCGCTCCCCGGGGACGGGGAGCGGAGCGTTTTCATGGGCGGTGGTGAACGCCGTTCATGATGACTACTGATGATCTATGAGGCGTGTCGCGTTTCTGCAGGTGAAAGTAAACGCCGCCGATCGAAATTCGATCGGCGGCGCTGTTTTTGGCTGGGGAGGAAGGACTCGAACCTTCGAATGACGGATCCAAAGTCCGTTGCCTTACCAACTTGGCCACTCCCCAAACGCGGCCAGATTGTAACATGGCCCTCGCCGTCTGACAAGGGTTTTGAACTGCGCCAGATGTGGTCGGCGTTACGTCACGGCCGCTTTGAACGCCAACAAGGTGCGATCGATGTCAGCCCGATCGACCCACGCATGCGTCACGGCCCGAAAGCGCCGGAAGTGTACGCCGGGGCTGATGAGCTTCACCTTGTGCTCCAACATCCGCTGGGTAACAACATCGGCGGTCACTTTGGCGTTTGCATCAAGTTCAAAGAACACGATGTTAGTCTGCACCCGATCGAGATCGACGACGAAACCGGGGGTATCGGCCAATCCTTCGGCTAGCCGCCGCGCATTGGCATGATCGTCGGCCAACCGATCGATCATCTTCTCCAACGCGACGATGCCCGCCGCCGCCAATACGCCGGCCTGCCGCATCCCACCGCCTAACATCTTACGATAGCGCCGTGCCTTCGCGATGAACTCCGGCGAGCCGCAGATCACCGATCCGACCGGCGCACTAAGTCCCTTGGACAAACAAAACGTCACCGAATCGACGTACTGCGTGATCTCTTTGACATCGACACCCAGCGCCACCGCCGCATTGAACACCCGCGCCCCGTCGAGGTGAACATTCAGGCTGTGCTTGTCGGCTAACGCGCGAACTTGCTTCATGTAGTCTACGGGCAGCACCGTACCGCCGCAGCGGTTCTGCGTGTTTTCCAGGGCGATCAACTTCGTGCGCGCCTCGTGCTGATCGCTGCCACGGATGGCGGCCTCCACTCGATCGAGCGGCAAAGTCCCATCGGGATTGTTTGGGATCTGAAATTGCGCGATCCCGCCCAACGCGGATGATCCACCGGCCTCGTAGCGAAAGATGTGCGCCTCACTGCCCACGATGACTTCCTCGCCCCGATTGCAATGCGTCAACAAAGAAACGAGATTGCCCATCGTGCCGCTGGCGACAAACACGGCCGCGGCCTTGCCCATTTTCGCGGCGGCCATTTCCTCCAAACGATTGATGGTCGGATCATCGCCAAACACATCGTCGCCGAGTTCGGCCTGCGCCATCGCCTCGCGCATTTCGGGCGTGGGCTGTGTCACCGTATCGGAGCGCAAATCAATATAACCGTTGAGCATGTGTGACTCCTGCTCCCCTCGCCTGTCGGTGCAGTTTGCCGACGGGAGAGGGGTTGGGGGTGAGGGCTAATACTGCTTCACAATCGATCGATACGCGCTGGGCTGCCGCGCTTGCAAGACTTGCAGCTCCTCACGATAACGCCGCACCTCATCCAGATCGATGCGCGCCACGGCGTAGCCTTCCACTTCCTGTTCGACGATCGCGCTGACGGGCGCCGCCGTGTTCGCCTCCGGCGGAATCTCCACCCTTACGTTCTCGACTTCCGCATACACTTTGCCGCGCGGGCCGATGATCATCGATTGGCCGCCGAAGGTCAACGTCGCATCCGTGCCGATGCGATTGGCCGCGACGACAAAGCACGTGTTCTCAAACGCGCGCGCCATCAAATACGTGCGCCACTCTTGATCGTTCGACTTCTCCCAGTTCGCGCACACGATAAGCAAATCCGCGCCATCGAGTGCGTAGGTGCGCGCCACTTCGGGGAACGCAATGTCCCAACCCAACATCAAGCCCACGTTGCCGAAATCGGTTTCCAACAACGGGAATTTGAAACCGGCGCGAAAAGCCAAACGCTCCTCACCTTTCAAGTGGACTTTGCGATAGTCGCCCACCATGTCGCCGTCCGGCCCTACTATCACGGCAGCATTGTACAACACACTCTCCACTTTTTCTTTCGCGGCAATACCGAACGCCACATGCACGCCGAAGTCACTGGCCCGCTGCGCGATCAAGTTCGACGACGGGCCGGGAATCCGCTGCGCGAAATCGACGAAGCGCACGCCGCATTCATAGCCGGTGGTACACAACTCGGGAAAGACAATGAGATCGACTTTTTGTTCGGTGGCAACGCGGCGAATCCATTCGGACATCGCCATGAGGTTGGCTTCCACGTCGTTGAATTTCACGGCCATCTGCACGACCGCGACGGTGAGTTCGCGCATGAGAGTCTCCTTGTTTGCTGGCTCAAGGTGGACGAAAGTCCACCGTTTCAAACCGCTGGATTTTCATCCAGCGGGAGCAATTATCAATAGAACGAAAGTTCTAAAGCATTTTCCCTTAATTTTCAGGCGTTGTCAACTGATCGAGCACGCGCTGCAAATCGGGTGGCAGCGGCGCGGTGAACGTGCGTACCTCGCCATTCGGCAGCGTCAATGTCAGCGACGCAGCATGCAGGAAATGGCGTTCACAGGGCACACGCGGATGCTGCCGCCCGTACACTTCATCGCCCACCAGCGGATGCTTGAGCCACGCCAGATGCACGCGAATCTGATGGGTGCGCCCCGTCTCCGGATACGCTTCGACGAGCGAGAGATCAGGATTGTGATAAACCTGGATGACACGGTAGCGTGTGCGCGCCGATCGTCCAGCGTGCGTCACGGCCATCTTCTTCCGATCGTGCTTGCTCCGCCCGATCGGCGCGTCGATGATGCCTTCGGGGGGCGTGACCAGGCCGTCGACCAGTGCGAGGTACATCTTCTTGATCGTGCGCGACTTGAACTGCTCTTGCAGAAATTGCAAGGCCCGATCGTTTTTGGCGACGACGATGAGGCCCGAAGTGTCTTTATCCAAACGATGCACGATGCCGGGACGCACTTCGCCGCCGATGCCACCAGTGCTTCCCAGATCGGGAAGGTGGCCCAACAGCGCATTGACCAGCGTACCGCTGTCATGGCCCGCCGCCGGATGAACCACC
>PMCF01000284.1 GCA_003154115.1 Anaerolineae bacterium | reverse complement strand
GCTTCGCCCTTTTATATCGATTGACTATATTGATCATCGTCAGCCTTACCCATAACGTGAACTAATGACGCTAGTTCTTTTTGTACTCCGCATAATTGATCTGCGCCGCTATTTGAAGTTTGCTCATCAATCCATGCATCGTAAATTGCCGAGTACGGTGGTTTTGTTCTCGGCGCTCATAAAGAGCACCAGCCGGTTCTTTTCACTCTGGCGGACGGCAACGGGCACAGCATTTTGCACGCCGCCCTGCTGGATACCGTAATTAACGATATTGGACATGTAATCGGGCAGGGCCAGGTCGGCGTTGGCCTGGACAAATAACAGGGCGACAGCAATCAAGACCAGGAGAAGATAAGGCTTTAAATATTTGGCTAGACGTAGCATGGTTATGAAGATTCCTTATAATCAGATGTGCCGCTGTATCTGGCACGTTAGATCAAGTGGTTCGTGGTATGGGCGAGGATTGAATGGTTCTTTGGTTATGCCATAACGCGTTTGGGAGTAAATGGAATCTGGCGCACACGCGCGCCGCAGAGCGCCAAAATCGGCTTGGGGGTATTCCGGCTTTCCATCCTGTTTAGGTTGTCCCCTCATAAGTCTTTCTCCTTTCCTCACAGCGGCTAACGTTGCTGTAGCTCAACACCCTTCAAAAACACATCCACCGCTACCTCAACTTCGTGCGCGGGCACTTTGCGCGGCTTATCCGGCTTGCCCTCATACGTCAGCGCGATGATCATACCGTACAGCAGGCGCGCGTAGAGCCGCACTTCGCCGGGATTGATCTCGCCGTCGGCCTGACCCTGCGTCAGGCGCTCGACCAGCGGACGCATCAGTTCGTGCTGCATTTCGCCGAACAATTTGTGGCCGCGCACATTTTCCACATTGCGCAGATCGCGCCAGAGCGTTTGAAACGACTGCCGCCGCTCGCACGTAATCGCGGCATACTGCGCCACCAGCTGCTTCAAATCTTCGCGCAGATCGCCGGGGCCGTTGGCCGCTTCGCGCAGGGAGGCCAGCGTCTGCTCGTGGTCGCGCTGCAGCATCGCCAAAAACAATTCCTCTTTGTTCTTGAAGTGATAGTACAGCGCGGCGTTCGTCATGCCGCACGCCTGCGCGATGTCGCGGATCGATACACCGTTGTAGCCTTGCTGGCTGAATAATTTGGTGGACGTGTCCAGAATGGCATCGCGTCCGCTGCTGTCCGAGGGCATAGGCTTCTCCTTTTAACTTACCAAACGTTCAGTAAACAGAGGAGAGTTTACCCGATCGAGCGAGAGTTGTCAACCGCGCACAGGAACGGATCGTAGGTTATCATATCAAATCCTGTTGAACACTGATCGCGTCCCGCCTAGCGCGCCGCTTCGCGGACACGGCGTGAGCGGAGCGGCGGGCGTGCTCTTGCCTGATCGCCTTGATCGGGTTGGCATCTCCCTACGCCTGTGGAGCGGCCTGGCGCTGGCGCTGGGCGAAGTTCACAATGGCGTCCGCCGCGCGCTTGTAGCCGCCGGCGTTGCGCACGTGCTGCTGCATTTCCAGAGCGTTCGTGCGATAGTCGGTGTTGGAGAGCGCCGCCTTAACTGTCGCATGCAGCTGCTCCACTGTTAACGTGTTCATATCGAGCGCCGTTCCCAGGCCAAGCTCCTGAATGCGCCGCGCCGTCATCATCTGCTCCGGCTGCTGCGGCAAGCCCACCAGTGGAACCCCATAATACAGGCTCTCCATCGTGCTATTCATGCCGCAGTGGGTGACGAACAAACTTGTATACTGGAGCACCTCTAGCTGAGGTACCTGAGGCCGCACGATGAAGTTCGCCGGAATGGGATCCAGGGTTGTCGGATCGACCTGCTTGCCGATCGAAAGCACCACCTGCCAGGGCTCATCCTTGAACGCGGCGAAGCACAGGTTATAGAATGCCGCCTGATTGTTGAAGACCGTACCCATTGAGATGTAGAGCGTCGTTCGTCCTTTCAACTGCTCGACTGGAAAATGGCTATTGTCCGGTCGAGGTTGGATCGACGGCCCCACGAAGACGAAGCGCTGTGCATCGAATTTATCGCCACCCGGCTGAAAGTCTTTCGGGATAAAGACAATGTTCAGTGCCTCGTTGCCAAAGAACGCCTCCAGCCCCGTAAAGGGTTCCGCAGCATACGTCCGGCACAGCTCGGCCAACCGGCCATCGATTTGGCGAAACCCGGCGAAGAAGTCCGGCCCGTTCGTCCCCGCAGCGGCTCCCGGCGGAGCACCCGCGGCAGGATTCGTGCCTATCGCAGGCCAATTCCCACCAGTCCCCGTTCCCATCATCCGGCCTGGATTGAATTGACCATCCGATGCGAAGGTAGGACGGGTGAGAATGGCTGGAACGTGCAAAGCGCGAGTTACGATCTTCGCCCAAAAGCTCATCGTATCGTAGAGAATGAGGTCGGGCTGATCGGCGCGGATGCGCTCGAACACCTGGGGGAGCACGGTTTCGCTCTCGCCAATTAAAGCGAAGGGTAGCGGATTCTGCGGCATTGACTCCGGCGAAACATTGCTGATTGATCCCAAACGACCCATCTGCGACTCATAGCCGCGAAAGGTTGCCCCCGTTGCCTCAATCGCGGCGCGGAACTCCTCGGTCATATAATAGATCACTCGTTCTCCGCGTTGCACCAATTCCTGTGCCACGGCCAGCGTCGCGTTCACATGCCCATGTCCTGGAACATTTAAAAACATGAATGTCGTCATAGCATCCCTTTCTCGATTACTCACTTGTTATGAGGCATTGTGCCCCTTATCGTCCTCGTTGGAGCGCCACGACCGGGCCACTATCGTCGGGGACATGATCGGCCATGTCACCGGCCTCTGCCGGGCGCCAGGCCACGGCCGCTACTTCGGCAACCTTGCGGGACTGCTGCAAGAAGCGCACTCGTTCCTCACCTTCGACGAACGTGGCAGTGGCCGTGAAGGACTCGGTGCCCAGTTCAACCTGGACCTGGGGATTAGCCAGAACGTTGAGATACCAGTCGTTTTTGGCATTGCCCGGAACGACGATCAACCGCCCCGCATCGGTGAAATAGCCCACCGGCGTCGTATAGGGGTTGCCGCTCTTCCGACCGATGGTGGTCAGCAACAGCACAGGGGTAGGCAGCATCGCGACTTTTCCGCCATTAGCCCGGAACTGTTCGATGACCATTTTGTTCCAGTTACCCGGATCACCCTGATTCGCGTTCCACTGACCGGCATTCTGCTGACCTGCTCCCCATTGGCCCGCGTTCTGCTGACCCCCGGCCCACTGACCGGCATTCTGCTGACCTGCGTTCTGCTGATTCGCTCCCCATTGGCCCGCGTTCTGCTGACCGGGGTTCCAGCCGCCTGGGTTCTGCTGACCCGCTCCCCACCCATGAGCCGCATTCCACTCAGCCGCCGTCGTCCGGGTACCTCCCGCGAAGTGCTCTCGCAAGAGTTCGACATCGTGCATAATCTCCTCCTCTGGACGATCGAGGTTGATCGGCATGACCTGGAAATCATTCGGAACCCAAACGCCGGTCCGCCAGAAGAACTCGATATTGTGGCCCTCCGGGTCGTCGAAGTAGAAGGACAACCAGAAGCCATGATTGAACGTAAACTTGATGGGCACCCCTTTGTCCTTCACTTCGCGGTGGGATGTCAGCAATTCCGCTAACGACGCGACTTCGAAGGCCGTGTGCGCAAACACCGGGTTGCTGAAGAAGACCAGATCATGGTGTTCATGCCCGTCAGGATGGCGGGCCAGGAACAGGGTGGCCCCCATATGTGAATCCGCTGGCAACTCGGTCACGACCGTCATTCCCACCACATCGCCATAGAACGCCGCTAATGCGACAGGGTCCTTGACCCCCCAACCCACGTGACGAAGTCCAATAAAGTTAGGCATGGTAAATCTCTCCTTAGCTGATATTAAAAGTATCGAGACAGCGAGTGAAAACGTTTCACCCTTTCGAGATCGTTGAAACAAGCTTATCTATAGTTGAAGCAGGTTAATCCATAGGCTTTTCTCCAGTTGCTTGATTAACGAACGTTCATTAAGTTTATCAATGCTAGACATTCTACCAAAAGAATGTGTCGAAATTGTGAATACGCTTGGGAAAGAGGATGAGGGTTTCGCGTCTTAAGGGCGAATGGCCCGCATGACCATATCGACCAGTTGCGTGACGAGCTCGTCAACGGCCGCGCCGTTTTTGATGAGCCGTTCGTAATCGATGCCAAAAACATTGACGACGAATTGTTGAATCAAGGCCGCGGATACGTCGGCACGAATGGATCCCTCCTGCTGCATCTCTCGGATCAACGCATCCACCGATTCGCGAGCCCGCCGTCGGGCTTTTTGGAACGCTGGATCATTATGGATGGCCTGCGGCACATCTTCTATCTGGGTCGTGCCCATGTTTGCGCGATGCCGAATCCCGTTCTCCAGCGCTCGCTGGAACCGTTCAACGGCCGGCAGCGACTGATCAATCGTCCAGATGCTGGCTTCTGCTTCTTCAAGGTTTTGGACGACGACCTTCAAGACCAATTCATCTTTCGATTTGAAATGGAGATACAGCGTCGCCTTGCTGATGCCGACTTCCGCTGCCACGTCATCCATGGTGGTCGCCGCGTACCCTTTCTGGATTAGCAAGCGATGCATCGCTTCGACGATGGTGGTTTCTCGCAACTGGTATTGGCGCTCTTTCAGTGTGGTCATGGTTTTCCCGTTCATTTTTGAATTGGCTTCAGGCCGTGTAAATACTGGTACATGTCGCCAAGTTCGGCATCGGTATACGCTGCCGAAAACTGCTTCCAGGGCATGGCGGTGATCAGTTGGTGACCGGTCGGATCAACTCCGGTTCGGATCGTCTTGACGAAATCGCTTTCGCTCCAGCCTGGAACGATGGCGGTCAGGTTAGGTCCTTTGACCACAAAGTTGTTGGTTCCACCGGCAAAATCTTGTCCATGACAGGTTTGGCAATTGGAAAAATCGACCAGATACTTACCATACTCGGGTGTACCAATCGGCGGGGCACTCACCGGCTGCGCGATCGGCGGCTGCTGGTTCGTCGCAAGGAACCCGGCGCCCAGGGCAAAGTCACCGAACAGGTTCAGGTTGGTATCCGGCAGGTCGTGCGAGACGGCCGGCTGGGAGCGTAAGTAGGCGACGATATCTTGAACATCGGCATCGCTGAGACCGTGGAACTTATCGGATGGCATGACGATCAACGCCCGACCGGTATCGTCCACCCCCTCGCGGATCGCACGGATAATTTCACCATCCGACCAGTCCTTGATGGAACCGGCGGGTGTCAGGTTCGGCGGATAGAGCGTACCGAACGGCCCTGCCATGTTATTCGCTGACCCGTCGAGAGGCGGATTACCCGTCGTCGAATGGCAGTTCGCACAGACGTAGGCCAACTTCTCGCCCCGGGCGATTTGATCGGCGCTGGATGTAACCTGAACGTCGGCCACCGGGTTGCTCTGCTGCGCATTGAATTTGGTGAGGCCGATCACGGCGACAAGGGTAAATGCCGTCAACATCAGGGTGACGATTCCGGTCAACACAACCCCCACCCACTTCACCACGGCGTGGCGCGATTTCCAGGCGCGGCGTGCCAGCCAGGCAAACAACACGATCAGGACGATCGGTACAAGCAAGGTAACTAGATTGGTCATCATCACTCCTTCATATTCTGGAAACTTGGTGGTTCTTTTATAAAACTCTATAGTTTTTATTATACACCGATCAGTTTGTTTGTCAATAGGGAAATCCTGTCATTCAGGATTTTCTCATGTGTTTGTCTCGGGCCGAGGAGATGAATGCGATAGCCCGGCATGCACTGCTTACCTGAAGCGAGCAGAGGGCATCAGCGCCAGACAGGACTATTCCCGTGGGTGTTGGGCGGCAGCAAATCCTGGTTTATCAGGCAACATCGAAGAAGCTCGGGGCTAGCTATTCGGTATAGGGGCCGTAGTCGAGTACGCGCGGGTGAGAGGGTTCAAAGACTTAATCGTAGGGTTGAAACGTGGTCAAAGGCGATCGCTCAAAGAGCTTAGCCAATTTCTTTTCGCTGAAGCCGCCGCGTCTGCTCCACGATGTCGCGGATCGCCACACCGTTGTAGCCATGCTGGCTGAATAACTTCGCGGATGTATCCAGAATGGCATCGCGTCCACTGTTCTCAGAGGTCATGGGCGTCTCCTGAGTGGATTTACTTACCAAGCGTTCAGTATTTACTTACCAAACGTTCAGTAACAACGGGCGGCAGTTTACAGCTCCCGGGGGCGGTTGCCAAGGGCAGATTTCAAAGAGGGACCCGACGCGCCCGGCTCCCAACTGTGCTACAATCACGGCGCACATTCACGCAATACGCATCACGTAATACTCATCATGCATCTTCGTCATCTGTCACTCACCAACTTCCGCCTGTATTCACGCCTCGAAGTCGATTTGCCTTCACAGGCGATTTTGCTCTACGGCGACAACGCGCAGGGCAAGACGAGTTTGCTCGAAGCGATCTACGTGCTGGCCACGGGCCGCTCGTCCCACACCACCAGCGATCGGCAGTTGATCAATTGGCTGGCGAGTGAAGAAGGACTCACGCCTCACGCGCGTCTGGCGGCGGATGTCGTGCGCGCCGATCGATCGCTGCACATCGATATGGTCCTGATGCTGGAACCGGCCAAGACCGAGGATGGCTGGCGCTTTCGCAAGCAGATCAAAGTCAACGGCGCGGTGGTGCGCACCACGGACTTGATCGGACAGATCGCGGTGGTGATGTTTCTGCCCGACGATGTGGAGATCGTCAGCGGAAGTCCGGCCAATCGTCGCCGGTATCTGGATAACGCGTTGGCGCAAGTGGATGTGGACTATGCCCGCGCGCTCGATCTGTACGGCGAGGTGTTGTCGCAGCGCAATGCGTTGTTGCGGCAGTTAGCCGAAACGGGCGGCGATCTAGACCAGTTGATCTACTGGGACGAGCAACTCGCTTCAGCCGGAACCACGATTACGCTGAAACGCCAGAGCATGATCGCCGAGTTGGAAGCATTGGCCGATCGTTTACACCGCGATCTCACCCACGAGCGGCACACGCTGCGCCTGCGCTATCAGCCTGCCTTCAACGCCGATCTGCCCACGGCACACGTGTATCAACCCGGCCTGAATCTTGATCTGCCGACACGCTCGCCTGAAGCGACGTTCGAGCAGGCCCGGCAATCTTTTCTCAAGCAACTTCACACCAAACGCAGCGAAGAGCTGGCGCGCGGCTCCACGCTGGTCGGCCCGCATCGCGACGAGCTGCGCTTCATTGCGGATGAAATCGATCTGGGGGTTTACGGATCGCGCGGACAGCAGCGCACGGCGATCCTGGCGATGAAGTTGGCCGAAGTCCACTGGATGCGTGAGAAGATCAACGACTGGCCGATTCTGCTGCTGGACGAAGTGATGGCCGAACTCGACGTGCACCGGCGCGGCTTCTTGCTGAATCAAATCAACGGCGCAAATCAAGCCATCCTCACCAGCACCGATCCGGAGATGTTCACGGCGGAGTTTCGCAGGCAGGCGAAGATGGTGAAGGTGATACGGGGACGAATTGAGATCTGACAAGACGACAAGATGAAGGGATGACAAGATCATCTTGTCATCCCTTCATCTTGTCGGTCTTACGGCAGTTCCAACGGCTCCAACCAGTCCACGATCGAGCGCGCGGTCTCCCAATAGCTTTGCTCCATCATCAAGTTGTGCCCCGCCTCCGGCACGATGAGGTGCGCGGCCTGATAGAATTCCGCCGAGCGCGTGGCACCTGCCACGCTGATGGTGGCGTCCTGCTCGCCGGTCAACCACAACAGCGGCGTGCGGACATCGTCGGGCGGAGACCAGAACGGCGGATTGTGCTGGAACACGACGAGGCTGGATTCCGGCCCCAAGTGATCGTGCAATTCTTCCGGTGAGACGAGGGCCCCCTCGGTAATGAATAGGCGCGCGGCTCGTTCGGGGCTGCGTATCCACGGATTCGAACTCCACGCCAACGAAACCAACGGCAACAATACTGGATCGAGTGACAGCAGAAGCGGCATGCCGTCCAATATAGCGCTGTGCGACACCCACGGCGCGACCAGCACCGTCGCCGGTAAATCGCCGCAGTATTTGAGGTACCACTGCGCGAGCGCGCCGCCCATGCTATGCCCCATCAACACCGGCGGCTGCTCAAACCGATCGACCTCGGCCTTCAAGAAGCCCAGATAGTAATCCAGCGTGCAGAGTTCGATTTGGCGCTGCGTAGGCGACGCGCCATGACCGGGCAGGCTCACGGCCACACTCTCCCAGCCCCATTCGGCAAACAAGGCTTGCCACCACTGCCAACACCATGCGCTATGAAACATACCGTGCTGCATCAAGATGGGCGTCACATGCTTGCGTACCTTCGGTATGTAGGTGATGCGCTCGAGGCCGTCTTCGACGGTATGCCGCATGACGTACTGATCTGTTTCTCGATCGGCCAACGAGCGCGATCCCGGTTCACCCCGATTGACATGCTGCGCCAACGTGACCGCCGGATCGATGCGCGCCAGCTTCGTGGCCCACCACGCCGTCTGCGCGATGAACCAACCCGCGGGCAGACCCAGCCCTAACCCCAAACCGAATTTCTTGAAAGTAGACAGCGACATTTTTCCTCCATCACACCAGTGGTTTTTTCGACGGCACGCCCGTCCGGCGCGGATAATCGCCGGAGGTGGCCGTGATCTTTTCCATCACGATCAAGGTGCGTTCGTCCGGCAAACCGGGCACGTTTACGGCGATGACGCCGCGGCCCAGTCCGCCCAATAACAGAATGGCGGTATCAGCCCGATCGAGTTCGTCTTCCGCGCCGCGCGATTTTTGCGCGATGGCAATGCCGCCCACTTTGACAAAGGGGAGCAGATACTCGGCCAGCACCGGCAGATCGGCCACCGCGCGGGCGATGGCGATGTCATACGCTTCGCGGTGCTCAACCATCCGACCGGCTTCCTCGGCCCGACCGTTCACCACGATCACGTCGGTCAGTTGCAGATCGGCGACGACGGCCTTCAGGAAGTCGCACTTTTTGCGCGTGGCTTCCAGCAGGGTGAGGGTCACGTCGGGGCGCACCAGCTTGATCGGCAGGCCGGGCAGCCCCGCCCCCGCGCCCACATCGATCAACTTGAGCGGGCCGGCGGGGATCGATCGGGCGGTCGATAAACTATCGAGAAAGTGTTTAGTCACGATGTCGCGCGGTTCGACGATCGAGGTGAGGTTGAAGCGCAGGTTCCATTCGATCAAGAGATCGGCATAGCGGGAAAATTGATCGAGTTGAGCGGGCGTCAGATCGAGATCGAGTTCACGCGCGCCCACGGCGAGCAGGTTGAGGTCTATCTTGGCGTCAGTCATGTTCCTGAGTATAATACCAGTTGAGCGAATGGGCGAACTGTTTGGAGGGAGGCATCATGATCGATACGGCAACCCACTGGTTTTATGGCGAACGCCACGTCAGCCCCGGCGCGACGATCGAGGAGCTGCGGCACGAGTTGTGGGCCGGCGGTTATTATAATATCTGGCTGCGCCTGGTGAAGAAGGATGCGCCCTATGTGGCGAGTGGCTTGTACAGCGCCGAAAAATTCGAGTTGGAGTTTGAGCCGCGCCAGTACGTCATCCTCCGCGCCAACGCCGACAATGCGTGGTTGATTAAGGGCTTTACGCGCACACTGGGGATGAAGCCGCATTTTCAATATCAGGACCGGCAGGGCCAGTTGGTAACGGAGTGGCGCATGGCCGGCCGCGAGGCGCGCTGGTCGTCGATGCAGGGGATACCGACGTATAATAATCCCAAGCGGTTGTATGGGGTGGAAGAGTAAACAGGGAGCGGGGATCAGGGATTAGAGATCAGGAGGCCCGGTGGGTGTAATGAACGCTCGTCGGGCTTTTTTGTTCAGAGTGCGCTGACATCGAAGCCATTAGGCCGCTGCACAACCAAGAGGATCACTATGCCACTCAATATTGATGAAGGAAAATTCCAGATCGCACACGAGGCTTTTGAGCAGTTCGAGTACAGTAAATCTGGGGGGATACGCTTTACTGATTTTCAGCATCCTTTTTTTGTAAAAGACGAAACAGCATGGAAGTGGAAAGTTTACTATGATGCTATGAAAGCACTCAACCTTGAAAAATGGGAGCAATGGAAAAGAACTCCAGGCAAGATTGTTCAAGCTACAAAGCAAGCCTGCAATGCAAGTTTGTATTTTCTTGACCACAAACACGGTCAACAAAACTTCTCTGATGCCGCTTTATACCGAGTCAGCGATACTGAGCAAATCAAAAATTTGGAACATCAACTCTTTGAATTCTTCAAGGGTGGCCTCAGCACGCCCACAGATTTTGGCGTTCGTTTTGATGCTTTCGCGGCTTATCTTGGAAGAAATCGTCTGGCATGCAAATGGGATTTTATTTCATATCTCGCCTTTCTGTTATGCCCCCAGATTTACTTCCCTATTCGCGCTACCTACGTTGATGCGTTGCTAAACCATTACGGAGTTGCAGAGAAAATTTCCCATCATATCTCTTGGGAACAGTACTGTATTTTGCTTGAACTCGCAGAAATCCTCAAGTCAAAGTTGGCCTTGTATGGCGAAGCCGATGCAGTTCAAATACAATCCTATATGTGGGTCATCGCCGACTTAATCAAAGACAAGCGTATTCCAGGGCGACGAAACATCCCGACCCCAAATATCGAGACTGAGTTACAGAAGAGAATACGGAAAGCAATAGAAAGAGAACGTATCGGACTACTCGGTGAGAAACTTATATATGAGGAAGAAAAGACCAAACTAACAAAGGATGGTCGTAGTGATTTAGCAGACAAGGTCAAATGGAATTCGTTAAGTGATGACAATTCTGGCTTTGACATTCTCTCATTCGAGCCAAGCGGACATGAACTTCATATCGAAGTAAAAACGACAACTCGCTCAGTATCTGAAGACTATGGATTTTGGCTATCTCAGAATGAGAGGACCCAGGCGGAGAAGGATAGCGGCTGGGTCATTTATCGTGTGTGGAATATAGACTCAATACCAAGCCATGAAAATCTTGGCAATATTGTTGTAGACCAAGATAAGGGTTGGGCATTGGAAGTGTCTAGCTGGCATGCAAAGTATACGAAAAATGCAAACGCGGCCTAACCCGCGTTTGCAGCCTGTTACGGTACTGTCTTGCAGGAAGGCAGCAAATGAGGACCGTCAACGGATTTGTTAAACAGACAAGCGGATAACAACGGACGCGGACTCGACATACCCTGCCGATCTAATCCGCGCCCGCAGATCCTTGGCA
>PMCF01000107.1 GCA_003154115.1 Anaerolineae bacterium | reverse complement strand
TGCTTCTCTTTGATCGAGGCGCGGACTTCGAATTTTGTCTCACACTGTTCGCAGTGAAAATCATACAGGGGCATGGGCACTCCTTGTCTTTGAGTCTGGTGTTAGCAACAGCCCGAGCGTTTGNNGTACCGGCGTAGTCGGCAATGGTGCGATCGGCCTGCACCGCGCTCTGGAGCGCCTTCAATTGATCGACATCGCTCTGCGTTACGGTCCGGCGCGCCTGTTTCTGGCGCAGTTCTGCCTGTGATTGAGAAAGCCGCGGCAGCAGCGCGCGCGCCTCTGGATCGGCATTGAATCGGCCATGGGCAGCATGATAGGCAGTGAATGGCTCGGAGGCCAACAGGTGATTGGCCAGATCTTCGGTGGCGGCTAATAGATTGGCAGGGAGTGTCGTTGTATTTGAATTCATCATGCACCTTTCAGCAACAACCTGACCCGCAGGCTGCGGCATAGTCCAAACCGATCGCTTGCGACAAGAGATCGCCGATGGCCTGGCACAGCGTCATCAGATCGGCCTGCGCCTGAAAATAGGCCACCACCGCAGGCAAGCTGCTGAACGCGCGCTTCAAGCGTTGCAGTTCAGCTTGATCCGCCTCACTGACGGCATTGAGCATCAGCATGGCTTGTAGTGATTGCTGTTTAGTCTCAAACGCCTCGATGGCACGTTGAGCCTCAGTATCATGATTCAGGCGCTCGGCCGCTTCTTCGTAAGCCTTGAATTGCGGCGTCTCCGCTAACGCCGCCGCAAAATCACGCGCTGCCTGGCGTACCACTTCGGGCGGGGCTAGTTCCAGTTCATTCAAATCATAGTCGGTCATGTGTGATCGCTCCAGTTATGCTGCGTTGATCAAACTGCTGAATAGGGGGCGTCGCTTCGACACCAACATCCATCCCGTAAACCTGTTGACCCAACTCGATCAACATCGGGATGCCTTTCACTTCATGCGCCAGCAGCGGGACCTGCACCACCGGCACCGCGAAGCGTTGCGCGATCTCGTTGAGATATTTTTCTTGCATGGCCCGTCGCGACTGCGTAAACGGCGTCGTGGCCTGTTCGGCCGGAATGACCAGGTTAGCGACGACCAGCCCCGTGGTGATGCCGACCGTGCGCAGCTCTTCCGACGCGCGATAGGCTTCCAGGATGGGCGTCGATTCGGGATACATCACAAAGGCAAACGTGCTGCGCGCCGGATCACGCATCATCTCGATCACGTCGCCGAAGCGCCGCTTGGCCACATCATCGGCGGCCGTCGTATCGACCGAGGCGAACACCTTCACATCGATCTGCTGGCTCCAATCCATGGGCAGTTCGATCAGACGCATGGTGTGACCGGTTGGGGCGGTGTCAAACACGATCGCCTGCCACTCGGCCTGCGAGGCGAAGTCAATGAACTTGTCGAACGCCGCCATCTCTTCGGTACAGGGCGAATCGAGTTCTTCAGCCATGACCTTGAGGGAGGCTGCGGGCCGGCCACGCTGCCGGGCATCGTCGAGGATGCGCTGCTTGTAGACCTCGGCGGCCGCTTTCGGATCGATCTTCGCGGCCCACAGGTTGGGCAGGCCTTCGACCGGCGCGGCGTCATCGCCGACTGGTTTACCCAACACATCGCCGATGTGCGCGGCCGGGTCCGTGGTAAGCAGCAGTGTCTTGTAGCCTTGTCGCGCCAGCCAGACCGCCGTGATGCACGACGCGACCGTCTTGCCTACGCCGCCCTTACCCGCGAAGAACACGGCGCGGCTGTGACCGTTCGGCGACACGCGTGCCAGAACATCGGCCGCTAACGCACGCGGCTGAAGAGTGACGGAATAGTCCCCGTCTTTGCCCATTTCCCCGCCTGTGACGGGGTGGGCCGCCTGGCGTGGTGGGATGGGTTTATTCGGTGTCAGGCGTGGATTCGCGGTGTATTCGTTGACACCTTCAAAGAACATCTTACCCACTTCGCGCAATCGATCGACGCCCTTGATCTCGCCGGACAACAGCACCATGCGGCGCGTCGGCAGTGCCAGTTCGGTTTCGATCTGTTGGAGGTAACGGGTCTGCATCACGGCGCGTGCGGCAAAGAGCGGATTGCCCAGGGCCTCGCGCGGAATGAGACCATTCACGATCAGTTGATGCGTGTGAATGTCCAACTTGCCCAGTTCGGTCACGGCACGCTGCGTCTCTTTGATCGCAATCGCTTCGGGATGCAGCACGAAGACAAACGTGGTCTGGGCCGGATCGCGCATGATGGCCATGGCCCGCTCGTACTTGTGCTTGGCGTCCTGAATCGCGGCGGCCGGCCCGATGCACGTTTGCCCGCTGCCTTCGCTGGCCGCATCGATCGATTGGCTCCATTCGGCGGGCAGTTCCAGCAGGCGCAGCGTGTGACCGGTCGGCGCGGTGTCGAAGATCACGATGTCAAAGACCTGCCCCTGGTCTGAGGGCACATCGAGAAAATCAGTAAAGCGATCGAACGTGGCGACTTCGGCGGTGCACGGCCCGCTCATCTGCTCTTCCATGACCTGCACCATCGGCAGCGGAAACGCTGCGCGGATGGGCGCCATGGCGCGATCGATATATTCTTCCGTCGCGCGATCGGGATCGATCTCCATCGCCCATAGATTCGGTACATGCGCAACCGGCGTGATCTGATGCCCGATCGCTTGTTCGAACACATCGGCCAGATTCGACGCGGGATCGGTCGTGACGATCAACGTGCGCTGGCCTTCGTCAGCGTAGCGCACGGCTTGCGTGCAAGCCATACTGGTCTTGCCCACGCCGCCTTTACCCGAGAAGAAAATGAACTGCGTCATGCCAAAGCACCTGTTAGAATCGACTTGATTTCGGCCAGCGAGGGATAGGCGCTGACTTTGACCACTTGCCCGTGTACGACCGTGATCGGCAGCACCGCCATTTGCTGCTCGCGCACGAGACGCATCACGTCAGGATTGCTCAGAAACGCCTGCGGTTGGCCCGTCATCTGATAACGTGCCACCGTCAAGCCTTCCGCTTGAAGCGCGAGGATCATCTCGTTGACATCCAGCAAAGTTTGATCGAGCGTCGGGCCGCATAAGCCAGTCGGGCAGCACATCGGCGGATCGAAGAATTCAACCACTGCGGTTGAGGCGTGCGTGGGTGGGGCATCAAACAAGGTCATGGTGTCAGTCATCGTAATTCAATCTCCATTGAAGCAATTTAGCAACAAAAAAATCACGCGACCACAGCGCTGTCATTCAGGCGTACGACACTGCTCCGCGGCCCGCAGGTCGGGCGGCGCGGCTTGATTCGAGCGGGATTGAAGAACACGCCGAACAGCTCATTCAGTTCTTTGAGCGCAGCTTGATTGATCGAGTAATAGATCCAACGCGCATCAACGGCATCGCGCTCGACATCGACGAGACCGGCCTGCCGCAGCACGCTCAGGTGATGCGAGATCAAGTTGGGGGCCATTTGCAGCGCGTCGCCCAGTTCACAGTTGCACTGCACGCCTTCCATCAACAGGTGCAGGATCAACAGGCGGTTTGGCTCAGCCAGGACCTTGAGCCGGTCGGCCAGCGTTTGCAGGTTGGTGGGGGGATGTGCAATGCCCTTCATAATCATGGCCTTCTAAAAGTAATTCAATCTACGTTGAATTATACTGGAAAAAGAAAAGCGCGTCAAGAACGACTGGCACGCCATTCAGATGACGCGAGGGGGCATCCGGCAACACGCATGGCTATTCGGCCAACGTCAGGATCGGCACTCGACCCTGCTGAACGCAGTGATAGGCAAACACATACATGCCCGCCGACCAGGCTTGATGCGGATAGCCCATCGGCCGGCCGGTGCGCCCGTGACACCACTCGTTGAACTCCCATTCTTCCTCAACGCCCTGCCGATTTACCTCCGCCAGCTGCTCTAACTGATGCCGCGCTTCGTCCAGGCGACCGGCTTTCACCAACGCGGCCGCGTAGAAGCCGCCGACGAACGGCCAGATGCCGCCGTTGTGATATTGCTCCGGCAGGTTCAGATTGTTGTTGCGATAGTATTCGCGCCAATCTTTGTTGCCCGGATGAATCACCGGATTCAGCACGCGTACCGGATACGGCTCGGCGATGCCAACTTGATGCAGGTAATCAAGGATACGTTTCTCTTGCGCTGGATTGGCAACGTCCAACAAGATCGCCAACAGGTTACCGAACACGTCGCAGTAATCGCCGAAGTCGCGGAAGGCCACGAAAGGCAAGAAGAAGGGGCGCTTGACCAACACCGGATCGACCTGGCTGAGCGTGTGTTTCCATTCGGTGTGGCCGGGACAATCGGGTCCCCATTCGGCTTTGTTCTCTTCACCCACCCACAGCACGATGCGAATCTTGTGCCGCACGTCGCCGGCCATGCAGTCGTAACGCGATCCATCCGTCCCCAGTGCCTGTGCCATCTCGGCCATGGCGCGCAAAGCGGCATACCACAACACGTTGTCGTACAGCACGTTGAAGCGATTGGCGAGCAGATCGGCCCAGTCGGCGGCCTCGTGGACCTCAAGCAAACCACAGCCATTGGAGTCTTGATAGCGCAGCCACAGCAGGGCTTTCTCCAACGTAGGCCAGTGCTCGCGCAGGAGTTCCAGGTCATGCGCAGTGCGATACTCGAAGACGTGTCCCAGAATAAACCACAGATTCGAGTCCATCGATCCGGCGTTGGTGTGATCCAGCCGCCCGGTTGCGACACTCACGTTGTTAGGAATCGCGCCGAGTTCGGACTGTTGACTGGCCAGCGTTCGCAGTGAGACGCTCAGACAACACTCATGACCAGGCGACAACAGCGCCCCTAACGATGTGATCACGCTGTCACGCGCCCACACATGCGGATAGCCCTCCGGGGACGCCATCAAGCCGATCGGGCTGCATTCCGTTCCTAGAATGTTCTGTGCTTTTTCAAGTGCCATATCCGTTAAGCTACTCATCATATACCTATCCTTTCAAAACATCGCTTCCAATGTTGCCCGGCGATCAGTCAAGGCCTCGTCGGCGTGCAGCGGTGGACATTCGATCACGCTGCGTTTGTGTTGCAGCAGGCCCACGGCAAAGGCCATACAGGTTGCTTCGCCACACTGCTTACAATTCGTCTGCGGCAGCAGCGTCCATACATCCAGTGGGTGTGGGGCGTGCCGCGCCTGGGTCACGGCAGTCAGCTGTTCACGATAATCCCACGTAGCGTTGATAGCGTCTTTGAGCGCGGCCAGCAACGTCAGCCCCTCGTCCGCGTTCGTGAGCTGCGTAATATACACGCGATCCACGTACAGCGTCATGAAGCCCGCGGGACGCCGAAAGGTCAGAGTGTGCGCCTCGGGGTTATAGGCGATGATGCCGGGCAGCGTAGCGAGATACGGCAAGACGTCTGCCAACGATCGATTGGGTTTGCCGATCACGATGATCTTACCGGGCTCAGCCAGGCAGGGCAACGTGCGCGTGAGGGCAATCGAGTCGAGGAACATTTTTACCCGATCGCCGGCGCATCGCTGACAAGGTCTTGCAGTGCTGCCAGTTTTTCGGCGTGTTGCGGCTCGGCCAATGGTGGACAGTCGGCGAGCTTCTTTTGCGAGACAGTCAGCTTGATGGCAAACGAATAACACGTCGGCTCGCCGCACTGCTTGCAATTCGTCTGGGGCAGCAGTTTATACACCGCCATCAGGCCTGGGCGCTGATGGGTTTCGGTGTCGGGCGTGATTTCCGATCGGCGTTCCCACGTGCGATTGATGAGCTTGATCAAGCCATCGATCTCTTTCACGGCTGCGTCGTAGTCTTCGACGTTGCTGGTGGCGATCTGATACGCATGAAAGGCTAAATTATGCCCGCCTTTCTTCCACGTCAGGGCGTTGGCGGCACGATAATAGATCGCGCCGCGCAGCGTGGCGTTGAGATACGGCAGCACTTCAGAGATGTCGGCAGTCAGTCGCGCAATCGCTGAGAAACGTTCGGCCCCCGGTGAGCACGGCGGCGTGAACACATCCAGATCGTAATGTTCGATCAGCATCACAGCCTCCTGATGTCTAGCCGCTAACCGCCGGTAATTCCGCCAGGAACTGCTCTACCGCGTCCAGCGCATGCGCCGCGTAGATCGTGCCCGGCCCGCCGGCCATCATCACGCCCACGCTGATCGTCTCCAACAGCTCAGGCCGCGTCGCGCCCGCCTGGATCGCATCATGCGTGTGATAGGCGATGCAGCCTTCACAGCCCACGACAATGCTAATCGCCAGTGCCATCATCTCCTTGACCTTGGCGCTCAACGCGCCATCTTCCACGGCTTTCTTGTGCAGGCGCGCAAAGCCCGACATGGGGCCGGGCATCTCACGGCCAAACTGCGTCAGGCGTTCTTCCAACTGTTGGCGAAGTTCGATGTAATTCGTGGTCATGTCGCGCCGTCAATTCAACGCATCGGCGACCCACGTCATCACTTCCGCTTCCGTGGGGATGCGCCCGCCGCAGACCAGTTTGCTGTTGATCACAAGGCCGGGCGTATACAGCAGGCCATACTTGGGGTACTCCGCCCGATCGGTCACTTTCTCGATCTGGGCTTCTGCGCCGAGATTGGTAACAGCCTGCTTGGCCAGCGCCTCGACCTTCTTGCAGTTGTCACAACCGGGCCCAAGAACTTTGATTGACAACATGTTATCCTCCAAAATGGATTCTAATTCTGACGTGGCGCGGTTCAGTCTTCACTCGGCTGCACAGGCTTAAAGTTTGTCATCATGCACTGGCACATGTCCGCCGGCGCCATACCCTCGGCTTGCATTTGAGCCATCATGCGCTGACACATGTCGGTGGGATCGAAGCCCTCGGCTCTTATCTGATCCATCATCCTCTGCGGCATTTCCGCCATCATCTGCGCCATCAACTGAGACATGGCCCGAGGAATCGCTTTAGTAGCGACAGCAACGACAATTCCACCGACGACAGCCCCCACGATCATGACGATAAGCAACTTGCGAGGTTCACTACTGTGCTGAGACATGGTAAAGTCTTTCCTTCCGTTGAGTTCTCTCGTCTGTTATTTACGGACACTGGATCACACCCTGCGCCCACAGGCAGCCACCGCAGGAGGGGAACACGTTGCCCAAACAGTCTTCTTCGTTCGTGTCCAGCAACTCGCAGCCGCCGCAGAAAGTGCAGGGCGCAAACGCGAAACTCTGCACGCGCTCGCGGTACTGCACGTATTCGGGTTCCAACCACAGGTCGAGCAAATCACGTTCGGCGATGTTGCCGAGGATGTGGCGCTTCACCAAATGCTGGCGATTCTTGAAGTAATGCGCGTGCGTGTGCAGCATGGGCAGGCACGGTGCCACGCTGCCATCCCAACCCACCGAGATGGAGCCGCCTTCGATGAAGTTGCACACATCGTTCGCGCCGCCCAGATTGTTGCCCGCCAGATTGACATTGAAGCCGCTGCTCATGGCCTTAAATAACGGCCCCATCGTTTGAGCGTTGAATTCCATCTTGGGCAGGCTGATGCGCGGGATGCCGGGCGCCGGCATATACGCCAGATCGCTCAGGACTTTGGTGTACAGCATTTCATCGCGCAGTTCGTCGGTGTACGGCAGCACATTGCTCACTTTGAAGTGCCGCGCCCCCAACCGTTTGGCAAGGTTGATGACTTCCGGCAGATCGGCGATGTTGCGTTTCATCGCGACAAAGGCGATGCCGATCTCGGGTGTGGCGAAGTGACCGCCCTTGCGCAGGCGACGGAAGCGCATCACGTTCTCGATCACGCGGGGCAGCTGCGCACCCAGGCGCACATCGGTGTAACTCTCGGGCGTCGCACCATCGATCGAGACCCACAGAATATCGAGCCCGGCTGCGACGATCTGCCGCGCCTTCTCTTCATCGAGCAGCGTGGCATTGGTAATCATCTCGACCTGCGCCCCGGCGGCTTTAGCCTGCGCAATCCACTCGATGGTGCGCTTATGAAACAACGGCTCGCCCAGGCCGCCGAAGAACACCGACGGGCGCGGCGAGACCGACTGAATACCGGCCAGAATGCGCGCGAAGTTGGCATCCGTCATCAAGCCGAGTTTTTCATCCCACACATTGCGGATGCAGGTACGGCAATCGAGGTTGCAGTAAATCGTCGGCTCGACATACACCTTGGCCAGATGGGTGACGGGCCGGTGCAGCCGCACATGATTGGTGTCGCCTTCCATGCGCACGCGCGCGCCGGGCGTCAGCCCGAATTGCTCCACCAGGTCACGCGGGATCACCAGATCACCCTGTGCGTTCACCTCGGCCCACGTCGTCGGTTTAGTTGTAATCAGCGTTTCCATACACGTCCCTTCTCTAATCTGTAACGCTTCTCAGTCGGTAATCTCAATCGTCGGCTCGATGATGATTTGTGACTTCACCGAATTGGCGATCAGGCTGTACTTCTGCGCAGATTGCAGTGCGCGGCGTGTGCGGCCTTCTACCGCCGAGCGGTCTTCCGCGCCCGCTGAGATTTTGATCTTCGGCCAGAACCGTAGGTGCGTAAAAATCTCGGTGCGGTCCAGTTCGATCAACTTGGTGCCCTCGGTGCGGCACTCGTACGAGATCAGATTTAACTTGAAGCGTTCTGCCGCCCAGATGAACATCATCATCACGCACGTGTTGGCCGCGGCGACGAAGGCATCCTCGGGGGTGAATACCCCGGCATGGCCCTGCGCATCCGGCGGTGCGGAGAAATCCATCTCCGGTCCATTGCCCATCACGATGTGTCCCCAGTGCTCGTTCTCCCAATTAACCGTCGTGTGATAGGTTGCCGTTCGACTCATGTTATCTCCTTCGCGCAGAACGCCGCGTACTCTTGCTCAAGCACGCTGAGGTAACTCGCTTCTTGCTCGACGGGCACGGCGTTGTAGATCTTCACCATGTCCAGCAACTCGCGCATCACACTGTCACCAGGTGCTTTGCCCTGATCACGAAACTGCTGAAACATCGCGGGCAGCGCGATGAGCGTGACCACTTGGCCGTCGATGTTGACCTTCTGCACGGGAATGCCCGATCCGCACGAGCAGGTCGCTTCAACGGGCTCCACTTCTTCTACGGCGGGCGTCTCACCCACAACCTCACCCGCACGACGATCCCACTGCTTGCCCAACAGCTCATCGACGAGGTGCGCGGTCCGATCGGCGGTGCGGTTGATCAACTCACGCCCGTTCTCATTCAAGCGACGCATCGTGCCGATGTCACCCGCGGTCATCAGATCGGTAACCAACACACTCGCGGCCGGTTTGCCGGAGTACATCTCGGTCGCCTTCGCAGCGCAGCGCTTGTCGCAGCCGTCAAGGGCAATCGTCGGATAGAAGCGCGCAAAGGCGCGATCACCTTCACCGCCCGCGAGAAACAGCGGCAGACAGATCGTGACCGTATCATGTGGTCGCAACTGTTCCAATACTTTTAGCGCGGCCAAACGCGTCACCGTACCCTCGGCCAGTTCCTCGCCGGAGCAGGCGACAATGCCCACTTTCTTCTGCGGCAGATCAATCATGTTGACCTCCAGCATTCTCCCCTCGCTCTATGGGAGAGGGGGCGGGGGTGAGGGCATCCACATCTTGCGCGATCTCTTGCGCCAGTGCGTGCGCCAACTGCTGCCCACCTTCGTTCAACTCAGCAATGCCCTGCGGCTTGAACTGTTTGTAGCGGCGATACACATCCAACACTGCGTAATCTTTCGCCACTTCGCCGCTCTCCTTTACCATCTTGGTCGCGCACGCCAACTTGCAGCCGTCGATGGTGATGGCCTGCGAACCTGCGACGGCGGCACGCGCTGCTTCATCGCCTAACACCAACAGCGACAGCGGCACTAACTCGGTGGTGTCAGGCCGCAAATCTTGTGTCACATCATACGCGGCCTCGCGGCTGACGCTGCCATACGTCTTGCCGATGCCGCTGCACGGCACAATCACAATGCGTTTCGATTCTGTCATAGTTTCTTGGCCTCTTCTTCGGCTTCGGCCTTCATTACGGCGAAGTATGCCTGCGGATCGAGCAGCTGCGCGCGATCGGTGTCCCAATCGGTTGCTTCGATCGCCGCCAGCCAACCCGCGCCATAGGGGTCCTGATTGATCGCTTCGGGTGCCGTCTCCATGGCAGGATTCACTTCAATCAGCTTGCCGTTGACGGGTGATCCCAGTATGACGTTCACCTTGATCGTTTCGATCGCGGCGACCTCCTCCCTGACTACGACAGCGGTGCCCACTGGTTTCACTTCCGCAAACGCAATGTCGCCGCTGCGTTGCTGCGAGAAATCCGATAGGCCAATCCGCACCCGCTTGCCCTCGGCCAGCGCCCACACGCCCTCGCGCGTATAAAAACGATCGGTCGCCACTTTGAACGTGAACTTATCCACGGTGACTTCGAGAAATTCCGGCATGATCTATCTCCTCTTCAAATCTACGGTATCGAGAGCCAAAGCGTTGCACGTTGAAACGCTACGACGGTTACACACTGCCCAGGACTGCACGCAACGCCCGATCGAGCCGCTGTCTGGTCGGACAGCCGGTCAAAAGCAACTGATCATCCACGACCAAGCCGGGCAGCGCCGTCAGGCGATGATGCAGAATCTCGATCGGATCATCGGTGCGTTCGATCTGCGCTGTGATGTGATTCTGCGCGATCCACCTGCGCACATCTGCTTCCAGTTGCCGACAGGCCGGACAGCCTGCGCCGATGATCTTAATTACCAAGGCCATCCGCCAGGTGAAATTTATTCGCATCTTTGCATATCATCCGACAAAAACAAACTCAGACGACGGCCGTCTCGACCGAGCTGCACTGCGGACAAGAGCAATTGTGCATGGCAGCATTGCGCTGCGGACTCTTCCGCGCCCCGCCCGCCATCGCGCTCGCCACATCCAACAACGCAAAGACCTGCGGCTTTGTGACGCGATAGTGGACGTTCCAACCATCGCGGCGATCCTGCACCAATCCGGCCTCGCGCAGCACCGACAACTGCTGCGAGATGTAGGCCTGGCGGTAGCCCAGTGCCACTTCGATGTGACACACACAGTGTTCGCCGTCGCGCAGGATGTCCAGAATCTCCAACCGGGCCGGATGCATCAGCGCCTTAAACAGTTTGGCCGAGTTGTCGTATGCGCTCATTACCACCCCATATCAGATTCAAAGTCTTGAATAACTTTACACCCGGCCCGACCGTGTCTCAAGGTTCACCTGTCATGTATTTGACGTGACAAGTGACACGACAGGTTGCGGTGGGCTGATTACGACTTGCGGTAAAGTGATCCGAAGAAGTCGGAGGCGAAGGTTTGCTTGTCAGGCACGGCGCGGCAGACTTCACAGCGCGAGCCGCTTCCGTGAAATGCGGTCGGCTTCTGGCACACCGCGCATGGCCCAAGGTCGCCTGCGACCAATTCATTCACCAGCCCCGGTTCGGTGTAATACGAGCCGGTCGTCTTGCGTTCATTGCCCGCCGCCGACTGCAACTCAAACGTCCCCGCTCCGCCATCGGCGACGCCCAGATTCAAAATCGGATGCAGTTCCAGCAGCGACGTATACACGCTGCCCCATTCTTGCGAGCCGAGGTTCTTGTAATCGATCAATCGCCGCACACCCCCTACGGTCTGGATAAAGGCCAGCGCGCGGATCGCGTCCAACACCGCCCGATTGGCGATTTCGCAGCCCTCCAGATCGCGGATGAACTCGTTATTGAACAAATCACTGCCCAGCGCCGGCAGCGCCAGCTCAGGACAGCCATCGCTGCCGAGATGATCCATGACCAGCCGCAGACCGTGATACAGATCGACATGCCGCGTCCCGCTGCGGCGCTCAGCTAGGCGTCGCAGCCGCCCGATCGAGTAGTACCGCGTATAGCGTTCCTGCGCGACCGCATCGGCCTTGGGATCGAGCAGCAAGCCGCGCTCCTCGGCCGTGAACAAAAAGATCAGCCGATACACCATGCGCTGCAACTGTCGATAAAACTCCTGCGCGCTCAATGAACCCGATTGCAACTTCTCCTTCAACGCCCGATTGCTCGTCGGCGTGCTTCGCAGAAGCCCTGTTCCCAGTGCCGTAATCGCCGCCTCGACGCCGCCCCGCAGTTGATCGAGCGCCCGCGTCCCTTGATCCTGCGCCGCCTTCATCCATTTTTCCAGTAGGGGCGAGGTCGCCTCGCCCGCCCCAACCTCAAATCTCGATTGATGCCCCACCAACCACAACAGCGCGAAATCCGCATACACCTCGCCGTCCATCATCGCCTGCAGATCGAACTCCACGTAGGCCTGCCGCGTCAACCTCGCGTTATCGCGCAGCACGCGCAGCCGCAGCCCGTTCGACACGATGGCCCACAAATGCTCGCTCGATCGATTCAGCAGCTCCTGCACCAGACTATGCGGACTACTGCGCGACGCCCCCGCCACGCCCGGCGTTCGTCGATCCAGATCGACCTTCAGCCCCACCAGATGGATCGGCGTATTCTGCCAGCCGTGCGAAATCGGGTACGGGCGGGGTGACCCCGCCCCTTCCTCAATCTCGATCGCCTTCGCGGGCATGAGGCGGCCATAACCCAACTCCTGAAACAGCGGCAGCAACCAGCGCTCGCGCGTGATCGACGTTCCCAGATCGTTTTCCGGCAGTTTCGCCGCCGCCGATTGGAACGTCGCCCACGCGCCCAGACACCGATTCCACGCGCGATTGATTGCCTCGTTGATCTTCTCGCCCGCCGCCAGGTGATACGCCTCCGGCGTCAACCCGCCCAGCGAAGCGTCGCCCTCAGCGATGCGCTGCAGCAGATCGGCGGGCAATATCGCCCCCTCGGTGCGGATGGTGGTAAAGGTGGATCGATGGTGGGTGAGCATATTAGGAATCTTTGGGCGCTGTAGTTAGCCAGTCTGGATGAGATTGTTCAATAAAACGCCTGAGGGCCGCAGGAGCTTGTTCGCCCTTTACTGAATGCAGTAATTCCCTAACAAACGACCTCCGATACTCCTCCGGCAAGTTACCATGCTCCAGGGTTCTCGCCATCACGAGCAATCCCTTGAAGAATTCGCGCTCCAAGTCATGTGACCAGCTATAATACCATGCGAACGAATAGAAGCTGCGTGCTGCTTCGCGGTTCCCTCTCGAAAGGATCTCCATAAACGCAGTAACAAGATGTGTTATCACCATATCTTCCGCTGGAAAAATGGTCTCAATTTCGAGACTCTGTTCAAGGATGGTTTTTGCCCAGCGATTTCGAACATGAGCCTTGATCTCAACTTGCCCCAGCCAGAGCAGTGCAATTGTCGTAGAAATAATCGATCGATAAGAATACAAAGCATCATTCAAGTTTGCAATGAATTCTTTGACGTCATTGAGTTTAGGCAGGTTCGCAATGACTTGCCGAGCAGTCTCATTTAGCTTAGAAAAAACAAGTTGAGTGTCAGGATTGTCCTGAAATTTATGATGCTCGAGTGTCCAAAACAATGTCAAGGAATTAATACTTGTGAATTCATAGCGATTCGATAACAAAAAGAACACTCTTTCGCTGTAATCTTGTGGTGAGTACACGTTACTTCCTAACGCTTTGTCCAAGACTGCGCGAGTACATAGGGTTATCACCGCTGGATACTCGCTTGCCGCTAATCGGCGAACAGCGAGATCATCAGTCCACAGTGGAACTCCGATTTCACTTGCTACAGCAAGCTCTTCAAGAATCTGTTTTGACAATGCCTGAGGCGAATCGGGCTCGAAAGGTTCGGTGTTTTTGGGGGACGCAATTTGAAACACTGGGAGCGTATTTAGTGCTTGTTCCAGTTTATCGAGCGTCAATAGTGCAGACTCCACGACTTCTCCCCGTGCAAGATCCTCGTCAACTAACACCAAGGATGCAATACTGATATGAATTTCTCGAAACTGTGTCAACGCGACATTCAGCAATCCAGCATCCCAGAGCAACTCCAGGCTTATCCAACTCAATACTACGATCTCATCGCGATGAACTGCTCCAGCAGATGAACGCATAGGATTATTTGTTTCAGCCAGGTAAGTCCATGCTTTTGCAGAATCCGCTGCCGAAAGCAAATTTTCGCGATCCAGCATCTCCAAAACGTCAGCACACCCCACAATGGGCTGCCGAAGGAGAGGCTTACATTTCTCGATATCCTCTGGATGGTCACAAACATATAGGGCATTCAACTGCTTGGCCCAGAAGGCATCTTGCGTGGTTAATGGTCCTAAAGCATTTGCTTGCTCGGGTGACATTGCGCCTGTTGTGTCTGCCCACTCGCCATGCTTTTGAATACGTGGATGCTGTTCCAATAGTTCCTTAAGATGCGTTCGACTTTGATATCTATCGCGCTGTGTGTGAATTAAACTGCTGCGATCCGCTACAATCAACTGCATGACATGTGTTGAAACATAGATCTTGCCAAAAAGCCCGCTAAGTTCGCCAAACAGATTTAGGGCACTAACAGTCAACAAAGCTGGATAATCAATAGCTATGGCCGAATTGCTTAGTGCGGTCCTTTCTGCCTGCTGTTCTTGGGTAGTTCCATGGGCATACAGAAAATTGATTTTATTGCGCTGAAACAAATGCCATAACTGGCTAGTTGGAAGATTCAGTATTACTGCTGCTGCTACAAACGGGAAGTTACCCGCCAAGTAATAATCCAACATTTGCTGAAATCTCTCTCGTCCTCCAATTACATGCTGTGCGGCATCCTCCGTCTTCATCACCTGCACGCCGCTAAACAGAGGAAAACGACGAGGAATTTGAATAAGGATTTGAGTTGCTTCACGTTCGTGCCCAGTAAAAAACGCCACACGAAAGTATGCCAGGTGAGCATTGGGATTATCGTTATCAGCATCTAGGCCGCGGGCTGCATATTGGTATGCGCGGATGGGATCATTGTTCTCAAGAT
>PMCF01000433.1 GCA_003154115.1 Anaerolineae bacterium | reverse complement strand
GTTCTCTCCGACAGGCTGCTAGCACCGTTGCCTGTCCATTGCGATGTATCTTGCCTGACGCTTCCAACTCGTCCAGATAGGCGTAAACCGTCGTCCGGCTCTTGCCAATCAAACGTGCCAGTTCAGTGACCGTAACGTCCGGGTCGCGGGTCAGTTGTTCAATCAACATGTCCAGTGCTGCTGCTTTTTGTTGGGCATCCTGATTGGCCTTGACACTCCGGGCTTGTTCAAGTGTCGGCGTCAATGTGTTCACCACATCTGTAGTTGACGTTGTATCGGACACTTCCGGCGTCACCACAGGCACTGTCACTGCCGACGGTTTCGCAACCCGACTGGACACCTTTACAGCAGCACTGACGTCCTGCCCGACAATTTCGGCGAGGGCGAGTGTCACCAGACTGATCAACGCGGTTGCCGCCACCGACACAACGGCTTGCACAATGTCCAGTTTGCCCACATTGGACACCGTCAGCGGTTCGTGAAACTTCACCGCGAAACCCTCGCTGACATTTGCCAACGCCGACACGATAACCACCGCGATCAGGGTGAACACAAAAAAGCGCGCTCCAAGACTACTCCTGCGGAGTTCGTTTACCCGAAGCGACAGTCCAACAATCGCCAGTTCGATCCCGGCGGCGGCGACAAAACCGACCACATGCGGTTCAACGTAGGAGGCCAACAAGGCACCCGTATGAACCCAGGTGTAGGCCAGCAAACATGCGAGAGACACCAATCCGATAATGATTTGTGCTTTTACTTTCATCAAATTCCTCCTTGTCGTTCAAATCTTGATCCTTTGCAAAGAACGCACCGTAAACCTGACACTCGGCCGGTTCAACAAAAAGACGCCAACCCGGTTTCAGGTTGGCGTCAATCTGCTGTGTGCAGTAAAATGCCACACAGCCTTACGCGCCGTCGATTCCGGCTCGTTGGGTCAGGGCGGCGTAAGTGTTACCAGCACTTACGCCGCCCGCTCAAGCGATAAACAATGCTCTCTAGGGAGCATTATACCATGATTGTCAAGATCCCGGTTTGGGTCCTCTCTTTTCGCCCAGGTCCTCCGCTTTCTTGAGGTAGTCCAACAAGCTGGACCGGCTGATTTGCCAGTCGCGGCCCCAGCGTTGACCTGTTACTTTGCCAGCGCGAATCAACCGGCGCAGATGCACAGGGTGATACCCACTGATCTCAGCAGCTTCGTGTGTGGTAATCCAGTCTTCGGCCATGCGGCTCCTTCAGAACGGATTATAGCCAACCTGATGCATCCATGCAATTGCACCAGACTTGATTGTTAAAGGGCGTGAAGCAGATCATTTGACCTGCGATTGATCAACCAACGTAATCGAACGTGCGCTGCTGTCACATCTGCGATTCACCAGAACACAGGGGTTTCCAGACCAACGTGACGGGCATAAGCGAATAGCGCATACAACACCCAGGCCAACGCTCGGCACGCACGATCGAGTTCGTCGCGGCCCGGCACCACCCCATCCCGTTCCGACATCAACAACTCGCTCGACCCGATCGAGACCTCAACCGAGAAAACGCGCGGCTCGCGATCGTCCCAGTTCGTCATGGCGGCGCGCGCCTGCAACGGACCGTCAACGTGCCAACCGTGATACTCCAGAAACGTATCGATCACGATTTGCATGCGATGGGTGACCATCGTCGGATTCCAACGAGTCATGATGGCACCGCGCTTGAGCGCTTTTTGAATGTCTGTTCGCAACAGCGGATGCATCTGCAAATAGCGCATCAGCAGATACAGTGACGCATCAGGCATGCCAGCCTGCTCCCGTGGCGAAAGATGCTCATCGTGGGAGGCCGCGTGGATCAGGCGCATCAATTCGAAGAATGCCGGATCAGCACGCGACAGATTACGGTCGGGCTTGTGGGCCGTTTCCTGGAACACTTGCCACAACGCCTCGATAATGAGGCGATCATCATAGCTCGACCGGGAACGTAGTCCATTGGGAACTTTCGCGGCGACCACTAACGCGGGAAGCCCCGCGTTAGTGGTCGCCGCCTCTTCAGCCGCAGAGGACGTGAGATCGATCCAGCGAGTTTCGTCGGGCTGCGCCGACCAATCGGGATTCTGCAGAAACTCTGCCAGGGGCAGGGCCAGAATCCGATAGGGCGGCTTCCTGAAATTGCGACCGAAGGCGATCGGGATCACCTGCTGCCAGTAACCAATCGTCTTCGTCCACGTTTTGCCGCGTGGCACGTTGATGAGCATTCGCACAATGGGTTGAGCGGCCTGACCCTCCTTGTTGCGGAAGAAGTCCAGTCGGTTTTGGAGACTGTCTTTCATGCGACGCAAATAGTCCGGTGCCGCCGCCTGCTCAATTTCAAAAAACGCGAGCAGCCCATCGGGGAGCGTGATCAAGCCATCGGGACGGAGACCGCGCCCGTTGCCGTATTTCAACTCCCGATCGATCTGGATGGCAACACCGGACTGCTTCGCAGCGAGGGACAGATCGAGCAAAGCCAAGGCATGCGCAATCGGCGTATCGTCTTTCAGACCGCAGGCCCGGGCCTGAGGGCAGTCATTCAGGCGTAATATCGCGGCACCCATTTCGCCCAAACGATAGACCTTGGGCGGATGACCACGCACTCCGGGACGGGGAACGGCGTGACCCAGCCACGGGCACAGGTCAGGATGGATAGCATGCATGTCGTCGAGCAGCCTCATGGTTTTGTCACGATTGAGGCCAGTGGCTTTCTGAAATTGCTGGGTGTCGGCAACGCCGGCGACATCCAGCGTCGCCAGCAGGGCAAGCCAGGGCTGGTCGGTGAGTTGATCGAGCAGCGTTTGGTGTACGACCTTGAGTTCGGTTTTGTCAGGCATGGCAGTTTCCTTTCTAATCGAGAATGGTGCGGTTAATACAAATCAGATCGTTATATAATCTTGACCCTCGTATTTATGCGCGTGATTTGTGCGCAAGAACGATTTGCACGTGATTGCTCTGGCATCTACATCAGCACAAACGCATGGCGCAAGGCTGGCCAAGACGCTACGGGTGTTCTTGATTCAGGTCAGCACGTTCATCTGACACCTCCTCATCGCCGATAGGCTCACCACGCAATTTGAGGATCTCAAGTTGTTGGGCGGCAACAATCCGGTTGAGGTCAGCAACTTTGGATTCCAGGCGCGTGACATCACCTGCCCGGCCGGCGCGTTCACGATTCAGTGAAACTTCGAGTTGTATGGCTGTTGCACGGGCCTGTTCCAACTGCCCGTAAGCCGAACTAAACGACACGCCCATTTCGCGGGCGCGTTGTGCCAGAGCGGTCTGCTCCTGCCGTTGGCGTGTGTTCTCATTTAGCTGGATCTGAAATTTTTGCTGCCAGGCATCAGCCAGACGACGCGCCTCCTCGGTTTGTCGGGTTTGTTCAGCCAGCGTTTCTCGCAATGCCGCTGCAAGTTCACGTCCGACTTCCTCAATGGACTTTGATCCATATAGAGCGGTGAAATAGGTCATCACTTCAAACTGCGTGGCAATGCCGTTCAACAACTGGCGTGCGCCGTCGCGTTCGACTTGTTTGCGCTGGAAAAACAGGGCCATGTTACTCACTCTCCTCACGGCGATCGAACTGCCGCACTTCAGGTTCCTGCCCGCCGAAGTTGATCAGCAGTCCAAGCGGACAGTCACTGTCATCAAGATAGGCCCGCAGTTGAGCGTCATGAACGGTGGTGAGTTTGGCATTTTTCTTGACTACAATGGCAACGAGTCGATCAACGATGATATCGACATAGGCCGGGCCAATCGGTTGGCGTTGATAGGTTCGTAGCACACCGACCTCGCGTTCGACGCGATGGCCGCGCATTTGCAGTTCGATATTCATCGCCTCGGCCAGGTTGAAGACGGTATAAGCTTGGTGATGTTTGGTAGCGTAAAAAACCGTGTGGTATGCAGCAATAACGCTGCTCGTCAGGTCGACATATTTCTCGTCAGGCATAGCGAATCTCCATAGAAGTGTGATAGTGCCGGGTAGGGCAGTTGTGGGGTTTTGGGTTTTGTCCATAAAAAGCCACAACTGCGGTGATCCTCTGATCGCGTGCGAACGTTTCGGGGCGGTAGGGACAGAACCAAAACCGCCAGAACCTATGAATCCTCTAAACTGCGGCTAAACGATAACGTTTGGTAGGCCGGCCACCTTGCGGGCCGGGCCGAACATCCACGACGATGATTTCATTCACCCGCGCCATTTGCTCCAATACCGATTCAATCTCGAAGGGCGTTTTGTCCCGAAAGGCTTTGTACATGTCGCGTAAAGTCGCGCCGTGGGGGTCGGCTAAAGCCAGCAAACGTGTGATTCGTTGCTGCATCGTGCTATATACACTCTGAGTCGTCATCGCTAACAGCCGATGCACGCTGGCTCGCCAGCTTTCAACAATGGAAATCGCGCGCATCAAGTGCGGTAATTCGATTTTGGGAGCTGCACCTGCCTTCCAATCGAGTGCGGCCAGAAGGACAGCGACCTTTAGCACTTGCGTTGGAGCACGGCCATACCAGCCCCATAGTCGCTCTGGCAGTTCTGGCGTAAGAAGATCGTAGCGAAGCGATTTGTCGTACCGCGTCCAAGTATTTAGAACGGTGGTACCGACGCCCACATCGAGTGCGATAGGCGTCTGGGGCCATACGACCGGCGGCAATCGGGTATAAAGTTCACAAAGAGTGGCGCTAAGATCGAGTGTTCCCCCGAAGGGGCGCGCTTCTTGCCACGCCGGCCGCCCATCTTCGGGTGTAAGGAGCGCAAAGCGAGGCCACACCCCCATAGACCATAATCGTTCTGAATTGAGGTGAGGCGCCAAACCGCCAGGAGTGCTCGCCCCAAGAAATACTAGGTAAGCATTCCGAATGGAGAGACGTCCTTGACCGCGCGTTGAACGTACGAAGTGCTCGTCACAGTCAGACAAACGAAGAATGGCCTCGATGAGGCCGGCGTTATAGTCTTTACCTGCGCCAGCGAATAGACCACTCATCTCGTCGATAATCAGGCCGCGCTGTGCAGCGAAGTTACGTTCTTCCTTCCAAAGATCTTGGTCTTCTTCTGATAAGGTCGCAAGGTTCACAGGTTCCAGCCCTGCCATGTCGGCCAACATAGCCTCCAAGGTCATTTCTTGCGCACCGAGCAGGTGTGGAAACCTGCTCCGAAGATTGCGACGTGGAATTTCCAGGCCGGTTGTTTTGGCATACAAAGTTGTGGGCGCAACCCAAGCACTGCATAGATTAGGGAAAACGGCTGCGTGTGGCATTTGTATTTTTAACCTGCGCGCAACAACGATACCGACCTGAGTAAGCGCAGCACTCTCGTGAAAAATGCTAGGCGTTGCCGGCGAAATAGCCAAAGCCTGCTCTAGATAGCGATCAATCGATTGACCTGCATCTTTGCCAAGTTCCAGATCAAACTGCACGCCTGCTGGCAGCGGCGGGCAGATATGTCCGCCAGAGGTATAAAGCGCAATGTTAGTTTGCTCCAAGTTCGTCACCCCCATCAACGACCAAGTACCTTAGCTATAGTAGCTTGGCCATACGTTCTGCCGTCGGCATAATGTCGACGATCCCATTTCTCACGCATCAACCCTGATTGCCGAAACAGCCGATCGATGCGCACCGCGCCACCGCCTGTCCAGAACGCCAGCATTCCGCACAGCGCAAGATCCGCTCGGCTGTGATCACCAGCATATGCGGTAGTATCGCCATGCCATAGAGCACGGTATCGATCGCCGTTACGCGCTGCCATCGCACGCTCCAATAGTTCAGTATCATCACCCACGACGATGGGCGAGCGCGAACATGTTTCGGACCGAACCGGTGTACCAAACACGTCGGCCTGAATAGCCAGCAGAACGCGATCGGTGCGCGCCAACCTCAGCGGAGTTCCGGCCAGATGCCGGCCGGTGACTGTAAAATAGCGTCCGGTGTCATACCAGTCGAAGTGCATACGATCGTTGCGGCGACCACCGACCGGTAGTTTTCCTCTGAACAGGATGTGCAACCCTCTACCTGATGGTGATAGTTCGGTGTAGGAATTGAGTTGTGCGATAAGGCGTTGTGCCAGATCGGATAGATGACCAGCTTCGTCAACGTGATGATCGAGATCAATACCGGCGAGGCCGTTGGTCAGCACGATGCCAATGCCGCTAAACCGATGGGCGGCAGCATTACATCGCTCGAGCGAGTGCCATGTCGCAGAGTCAGTACTGCTTGCCGGTTCACCGTTTGGTTGAAGTGGGCACTTTGTCATTTTTCCGTGGCGCATGCGATAGGTCCAACATATCCAGGTTGGATGCTGAAGCATCTCCACTGGAATATTCTCTACGTTAACCTTCATGTTCCCTCGGCGCATTCTGCAGCGTCAATGATTGCTCAACCGGGTTCATAGCCGCACCCTGTTCAACTTGCTCGCCAGAGCGCTCAGTGAGCGATACCGGTCCGGCGACCCGTCCCTGCTCCAGCCGCAGACGACGGCCATGCTGCGCCGCTTGAGCGATTATCTCGATCAATACTGAGTCATACTGTCCCATGCCGCACCTCTGTACTTTGATTATTCTGATTCGGCTCCGGCTCACTGACTGGCGACGAACTGGGAGCCAATTGACGATTGGCCTCGGCTAGCAGCCTGTCGGAGAGAACATAACGGACGGAGAAAAACACCACTTGGGCGGGTATTTCAGGTCAGAATAGCGACTTACTCCCCACTTGTGGCGTCAAAACACCCACAAACAGGGGATGAGATTTCCTCTCCGACAGGCCGCTAGCAACCACCTGACGGTGTCAGACTGGCTACGCCGCAGCACTGCGCTCAGCCGTACCAAAGCGCCGAGTTCCGCATCGCCTAGACGTAACGTAAAGCGGTGTATTCGCTGCATAATCGACTCCTTTTGCAAATAAAAACAGTAACCGCAAAATTACACCCTAAGGCTGCTACGGGCGACTCAAAAACGGCCTGTTTTTCAAGGGTTTTGCTAGGGGTAGGGTGGAATTTTGCGGCTGCTGAATAAAAACGCCTCACAGTGTTCTCACACTATGAGGCGTAAAAATTGGCTTTACAGGCGGTAAAAATGTGGTTTACAGGTTCAGAACATCACATTCCAGTGGATTGGATGCTGCGGATCAGGTTGATACGTGCAGCTTGTGCCTGTGAACACGGTGGATTCTAAGTGCGCACCCAACTCTGCGTCTTTGGCAGCAATATCTTTGATTACCTTTCTGATCTGCTGGGTAACATTACTGCGTGCGTTCTCAAGCGAATTACCAGTCTTACGACTTTTTCCAAATTTGCCCGTGCTTTGCTTCAGGTAAGCCTCAATCTCCTTGCGCTCTTGTTCAAGTTCTTGTTTGTGCTCGATGAACTCCTCGGGGTTTTCACCCCCACTATCAGCTGCAAGCTCAGCATCGATAGCCTGAATCCGCTTTTTGGCGCTCTGGATCGTCTGTTTATCAACCACATTGTGGGCTGCACCCCAGTCATGTTCAACAATAGAACCGTCTGGATCAAGGCTAGTACGCATCATTCCAAGTTCTTTGCTTCCGACTGTGGCCTGGAATATAGCGACCGAGCTAAACGTTTCACCAGGGCGCTTAAGCAAGTAAGACAAAAACCAAAAGCCATTGGCTTTATTAAACAGAGCTATCTCTGTGCTTCCGCGACTGATTCTCCACAGATTGTCCAAATGGGTCAGGTTGATTATTCGGGCAGCTTCCAACGTATCCTGTGAGGCTGGCGCTTCAGGTGAGGCAGCCGCAGCGGGCAGGTTAGCTGAAGACTGTTGGACCTGCTCAAGTTGAGGTGCCACCGGCAAGCGATCGATTGTCGAAGTATCCCTCCTGACTTGATCAAGCTGACCGACGACGAATTCTTCGATCTCGCGTACAAAGGAATGCTGCAGTCCGGCCACGGCATGATTGCTCGCAAAGATAGGCTGAAGGTAAATATTGGTTACGTCAAACTTGCTCCACTGGCGAACACTGAAATAGCACTCACCCGTTTGTCGAGTGGTCAGGTCTTCAAGTTGCAGGGCGAAGTCCATTCCGATGGCACCAAGGCTCAAAACCATCTGCGACTTCCATTTCAAATTTGGACGGTCTAGCGACCCCAGCCATTGAGTAATGGCACGAGCCATTTCTTCAGCAGGATAATTACACCAGATTCCAAATTCGGTGAGGGTAGTATGAAGCTGCGCGAGAGGAGGCGTCGAGTTCCAACGTTTGCTAATTGACAGCCACAGCGCTTCGACGAAATCACGCGCCTCGGGCTCCCAAATCGCATCGACTTCAATGCGATAGTCGCCAATATCGGTTACTCCGAACTCAATCATCTCCTGGGGCGGCTGGAGTAAATGCCGTTCGCGGCCTATCAGTTCATAGGCACTACCCTCGATAACGATCCTAACCGGATTATCTCGCTCGGTACGACTGGCCGGTTCCAGATGAAGAAAAATCCTTTTCGCCGCGAATTGGACAGGCTGCTGAAAATCACCCGTCGGAGGACGTAGGGTTCGAGCGTCCTCAATGACACGGCTGGCGAACATATTGGCGGTTGGGCCATCGATGACGACAGATAATTTATGCTTCATCGTATCACGCACAAGTAAGTGGAATAGCAGCGATTATAGCATCAGCAGGCGGACATTGATCGAACAGTGTTACAACACTACAAGTTTCACTGCCTCCGCACCCGCCGACACTCTCTATCACTTGCTCCCCCAGCCCTTTGACCTTACAATTGCTCTACCTCTGTCGTGATTCATCATTCATCAGGAACTCTATGCCCAACAACACCGACAAATCGATCGAACAATGGCTGTGGGATGCGGCCTGCTCCATCCGCGGTGCGAAGGACGCGCCCAAGTACAAGGATTACATCCTGCCGTTGGTCTTCGCCAAGCGCCTGTGCGATGTCTTCGATGACGAAATCAATCGCATCGCACAAGAAGTCGGTGGACGCGCGAAAGCGTTCAAACTCATCGCGCGCGATAAGAAATTGGTGCGCTTCTACATTCCACTCCAGCCAATCCTGATGACCCCGTCTGATCGATCATCCGCACACTGGCCGACAAGATCGGCCAGCAGTTGACGACGTCTCGCAACATTTTTCCAACTTCTTCAACGCGTACACCAAAGCTATGAACACGCCTGAAGCTGAACGCTGATTGGCTTATGCCCGCTCCGATCTGGATTTAGAGACTCGAACGAGATCCGAAGATTCCGAGTTCTCCGTACCTAACCCTGGGGAACACAAAACCGTGCAAGCCTGCATCCTGTACTACGCGCAGGAAATCGGGCGGACGTTCATGCCGCGTGAAGAAGCCGATCGGTGGCGCAGCGTGGACGCTAACGGTAAACCTGCCTCGCTCTACTTCGACGATCTGCTCTAGCAAATGTCGATCATGCGCTAATCTTCCGACGCGCTTAACCTACAGCACTACCTCTTGGCAAACTTCCACATCCGCTCGATGGCAAGCCGAACGCGACAGTTTGCCTCGTTTGCCACATTACCCGGCACATGATAAAGTAGTCGCGGTTCCTAACTTCCGTGAATTCAATCAGCATGCCCACCCATTTACCCGATCTCCACACTCAATGCCGTGACCGTGTCAAAGAACTGGTTACCAACGACGACTTAGCCTCTCTTGGTTTATCTCGTGCGGCCTTGAGCCGGTTGGTGCGCGAGATCGTGGGACGCAATGCCGAGTCGGGCCGCCTCGACCGCATCGTCGCTTATCCGCTGACAGCCAGAACTCGCCTGGCGTATATCGATCGGGTAATTCGCGTGGTATTGCTGGAATATAACCGGGTGCAGCCGCTGGCTGAGCGCCATGAACCGACCTGGGGCGGTTTGTTTGAGCGGCTCACGCAGCGGGCCGGCCGCATCTTGCAGCGCCTGAATCACACCGCGCCCAACATGCGCGAAGCGCTCGACTTCGCGCAGGAAACCTGCGAAACGATTTTCCGCGAAGTGTTTCCTTACGATGTGGCCTTCGACGCCTGGGCGACGGTAATCCTCAAAAACAAAATCTTGCAGCATTACCAGCGCTCGCATGATGTTCTGGAACGCGCGCCAGAGCTCCAGTCGCTCGATCGAGCGCTGACCACCTCAGCCGACTCGGACTCCTTCTCTTTGCATGAGCTGCTCGCTGATCCGACCGCCGATCCGTTTGCGCAGGCGGAAGTGCAGGACTGGCTGCTGGCCGCCATTGCTCAACTACCCAGTGAAACTCAGCAGCGTGTTATTATTGAAGTATACTTTTACGATCGTTCGGAAGACGAAGTGGCGCGGCGTCTGGGCAAAAGTCCGCAGGCGGTTTACAACCTGAAGCACCGCGCCTTGCAGCGCCTCAAGAAAGTGCTCGCCAAGTGAAAGACTTGAACGGCAAATCGCATTATCTAAATAAGAGCAACATGACTGACGATTCTCGCCTTGCCCCCCTTGACGAGCTGCGCTTGCGCCTGCGGGAAATCGCGCCCTGGCCCGAGCGCTTCCGGCGGCTGGCCGAAGATATTGAAACGGCCAGCGAGGCTGACTTGCCGGATGATGCGCCTTCACCAGCCGGCCTAGCGGCCGCCTGCGCGGAGGTTGAGGCCATCCTCGATCGTATCGTCGACGATGAACTCAACGGCCTCGATCCAGCGCCGCTGCCCCCCTATTTACAGACCCATCTGCAAACCTGCGCGCGCTGCCAGTTCTCCTATCAGCTATTGCGCGAAGCCCTGGAATCGACCGTGCAGCCTTTTCACAACGTACCCGCGCCCGATCTGTCGTTTCTGCAGAAACAGGCCCGGACGTCGTCTGCGACGCAGCCCCCCTCGCCTGCCAGGTGGCACGCCAACTGGCGCGCCACCTGGCGTCAAACGGCCGATCAACTTCACGCGATCTTTTTCCCGGCCACACCGCAGGTTGCAGGCGCTTATCGCTCGGAGCCCGGCCTGGACGACACCTGGTTCACGCTCTTGCGCAGCGAAGTAGAAATGAATCAACAGCCGCTGTCGATTGTGCTGGAGGCCGTCTGGCGCACAGAAGCCGCTGAGACGCTGCACCTGCAACTCAAAGTCGGTCCGGCTTCCCAACCGGAACAATCTGTTGACCTGCCTGATCTGCGCGCCAATGTCGAGTGGGGCTCGTATCGCGCCCTAGCGATAATCTCGCAGCGCGGACGCGTGGACTTTGCAGCCATTCCCCTCAACCTGGTGTGGGATGAAACCCGACAGTGCTTCATGGCCGACTTGCAACTCACTCTGGAACTCGTTTGACGTTGACCTCAATGGCTGATACACCGGCTATTTCGGCCTACCTGGCACTGGTCGAAAAACTCTATCTTCAACCCGATCTTGAATCTGACCTTCACGCGCTGACTGCGCCCCTGCCCCGGCTAGATCAAGTCTTGCTCGATCACCTCGGCGAGCAATCCCGGCGGGCGGCCTATGCGCGACCACGCTATGGTTGGGCGTTGGCGGCGCTGCTGGATGCGGCTGCCGGTCACACCACCGATCGATTTCTCCACGCCCGCGCGGCCTGGCAACTGGGCCGCGCGGCCACTGGTTGGGTACGGCCCGATCGCGTGGCGAGTGCCTTGCAGCGTGCGCGTGAAGCCTTTATCGAGTTGAACGAACCGGGTTGGCTGGCCGCCTGCGAGTGGCAGCTCAACGAACTCATCTGGGTGCGCAACTTCACGCAGGCCAGCGCCGAACTCAACCACGCGCTCGATCACTTGATAAAATACCACTTTGACGAGTTTGTGCCGCACTGCCGCCTGGCGTTGGCCTACGCTCAAATCCTCGCCTCGCAAACTGCGCCCGCCGCCGAGAACATCGCGCGCAGCGAACAAGACTTCGCCGCGCTGGGTGACGCCGTGCAAGTCGCACGCTGCGTGATCTATCGGGGGCGTAACCTGCGGCAGCAAGGTGACATGCTCGCGGCACGCGCGGAGCTGGAACGCGCGTTGCAGCTGTTGAACAGTCTGTCGGCGCCCGTGGAAAGCGGCCGGGCCTTGTTGCAATTGGCCTTTGCCGAACAGTACTCCACGGATAACCCCGACATCGCGATCGATCATTTTCAGCAGGCACTGCACCTCTTTGAACAGACCGATCTGCCCCTGTTAGCCGTGCAGTGTCACACCGGCTTGGCTCAGATTTACTACGACACCGGCCGATTGAGTGAGGCCGCGCGCGCTTTTGACCATGCTGACATCATCTTTGCCGTCCAACGCCCGGATGTGCTGTATGCCGATTATCTGGTGAACTCCGGCAAGCTGCATTTGCGACTGGGCCACGAAACCCGCAGTCTGCAAAACTTCAGCGAAGCAGAAATATTGTATCAACGCACCGGATCGCTGCTGATGCCCGCCATCGCAGCACTCTACCGGGGAGAAGCGCTTAGCCAACTGGGACGTTATCAAGAGGCGCTGCATCACATCGAACGCGCGCAGACACAGTTCGAACAGCTGCACCGATACGATCGGGGGGCCGAATGTGCGATATTCTTGGCACTGTTATGGCAGTACCTTGGCCGCTTTCCCACGGCCCACGCTTACCTCGATCAAGCCACCCACTATTACGAGCAAGCGCAACAGCCCATCTATCTCGCCACCGTTTACAACTTACGTGCCCGATCGCTCTTCTATGAACAGCGGGGCGTTGAAGCGTTAGGGTATTTGCAACAGGCTCTGGATCTGGCACAGCAACAGGGCGTGACCACGCAAATTGTCCTGGCACAGCGCTTGCTCGGTGAGGCCTTGTGCGCGCTAGATCGTTCCACCGAAGCGGTGGAGTATTTGAAAAAGGCAGTGGCCGGTTGTGCGGAGATGCAACTGGAGCAAGCCATTTGTCTGGCCGCTTTGGGACGTGGTTATTTTCAAATAGCGGACTATTCCCACGCACGCACGGTCTGGGAACAAGCGCTCGCTCTCAACCGGGACGGGATGCCTGAAACCGATTGGCTGGCCTGGGCCGGATTAGCGCAGCTGGCCGAAGCGGATCAGAACGATACAGTGGCGCTAGGCGCTTATCGTCGTATGACGACGGCCCTGGCGCAGCTGCGCCAGAATTTTTCGCAGCCGACTTTGACCGGAACTTTTCTGCAACGGCCTGCCCCACTGCTGGAACAGGCCGTCGCCGTGGCCGCGCGCTACCATAATCCATACGAGGCGGCGTATTTTATCGAAGCCCACAAAGCGCAGATCGCGCAACGGAGTGTTTCGCCAACGTTGACCGACAACGCCGAACTGCAACAATTGGAGGCCGAACTGCGCTGGTTGCGCGATCAGGTACGGGAGAGTTTCGGTGCGACGCGGCGTCTAGGTTCAGCCGAAGAGCGTGAGCGGCTGGTACAGCTGCGGCGTAAGACTCAACAGTATGCGGCGCAGCGCGAAAGATGGGAACGGACCGCCCGATCCGATCAAAACACGCCAGCCTTGCGCGCTGAGTTCGATCTGGCCACCTTCGTCCAGCTGGCAACTCAGCGGTTGGGCGACCGCTGGCTTGCGCTCGATTATTATTTGACGACCTCACATCTGTACTGCCTCAGCGTGACAGCTAACGAATGCACGATTGAGACGCGGCCCCTGACCGCTTCATTTCATTTTGCGTTAGAACAGTGCACCAAAACAGCGAAGAACGGTCGGTGGCCTACAACAGTCGATCTGGCGCAGCTGGGTCACTGGTTGCTGCCGGCGACGCTGGGAGCGCGTATAACGCCCGCTACGTCGATATTGATCGCACCGCATCGCCAGCTGCATCAAGTACCGTGGGCGGCATTGATCGAGCCGACGTCACAGCAACCGCTGATGGAATGCGGCATCCCCGGCAGCGTGCTATCGCTGCACAGTCTGCAACAACTCTGGCTACGCCCGTGCCCGAGTGAACCACGTCGCCCAATTGGTCTGGCGATAGGCGTCTCGGATTTTGGCCTGCACCGAGCCGCCTTACCGCAAGTGACGGTAGAGATCGAGCAGCTGCTAGCGTTGTGGGAGCCGGGTAGTCGGCAGCTGCTCGATGAGAAGGCAACCTGGGCCAACTGGCAAGCCTTACGCAACGAACCTGAATGGCCCTCGTTTCGCTTTCTACACATCGCCAGCCACGCTTCCCATGATGCCAGCACCGGGCGGCTGAGCGGCATCGCCCTGCACGATCAAGACCTGTGGCTCGATCAGCTGGAGCAGCTGGCGCCATTGCCAGAGTTGATCACGCTGTCCGCGTGCAGCGGCACCCAGGCGCTGATCTATGAAGGTGATGAGCTAATCGGACTGCCGACAACGTGCCTCGCGGCCGGCGCGCAGCATGTTGTCGGCAGTCTGTGGCCGGTACTGGATGAAGATGCCGCCGAGTTGATGCAGGATTTTTATCGGCACGTCGTCGCTGGTGAAGACCCGGCCACAGCATTGGCCCTGGCCCAGCGCGCCGCGCACCGGAAGAAGGCGGGCATGGCGCACTGGGGGAGCTTTGGATGTGAGGGAGCGGCGTAGTCAGCAAGTGATCATTGTGTTTTCCGAGCGGATGTCGTGATCTTCTTAGAAGGTGACCGGAGGTTAATTACCCGCCACCACCCGAGCCACCTGGAATTTGATCCGCCACTTGATTGTGCCAGTCACCAGACAGGGGTGAGGTGACATCTTCGGCTACAGTGGTAGAATGCTCGGCGGCAACCTGCAGAAACGGCAGGCCCAGCGTGGCGGCTAACAGGCCGGCCAACAACCAACGGCGTAAGTTTTTGCGAAACATGTTGTCTCCTGGTGTGATGAAGGTGTAACTTGGTGGCCACCGCGTTCACCTTCAAAAGACGCAAAGAGACGCTTAATCATATCGTCATATCGTCGATTGCCTTTCTTTTTGACCCATGCTGAAGTCCGACTTACTCGATACGCTCGCTTTTGATTACGCTCGTTGCTGCCAGTGTGTTCGGCAATATCTGACAGCGCAGGGCTGGCAGCTGGCCGATCCACTTGAATTAGCGAGCCAGATCTGGCAGGACTTGTCTGCGCCACTGCCATCAGAGTCGACTGCGGTTAAAGCTATACAAACTCAGGTGTGGCAACGTTACGCTGTTTTTTTGCATGAAAATTGCCGTCAGCCTGGATCTGATCGGTGTGAACAAGCATGGACCGAGCTGTACCGCTGGCTTCGACAACAGGCCCATCGGTTCACCGCCGATCGCGACGAGCAGGATTCACTCGTCCAGCTGGCAATAAGTGATTTGCAGGCTCGCCTGGAGCAGTCGCCGCTTAAGGCGCCACGGGCTTTGTGGGCATATGCGTTGCAAACCATGCGTGCTAAAATGATTGACGAGCATCGCCGGAGAACGGCGGTCATGCGTGGTGACGGCCTCGAGCTATCATTAGAAGAGATCAGCGCAGGCCAATCTGGCCCGGCCGAGAGTGATTGGGAAGAGCATATTTCAGATCATGAGACGAGTGAGCGCAGTGTGGAAGATCATGTAGCTAACGAACAAGTGCGCCAGCAGCTGCGCGATTTCTTCCGAACCCACCTGGCGACTGACTTGCAGTTGCGCGTGGCGGAGGAGCATTTTCTCAACGGGTTGAGTCCACAAGAGATCGCGCGGTTGTTAGGCAAAAAACCTCACGAGATCCGCATGATCAAAGCGCGGATCGTGCAAACTTTGCACCATTTGCCACCAGAGGCGCATAGGAAGTTGCTGGATATCCTGGGCCTACCACCCGGAGAAGATCTATGCTAAGTCTTTCCGTTAATGTTCAACGACTCATTACACAGCTGTCTGTTCCTGTGGCAGTGACATCTGTCAGGAAGACTTGCGTATCCTATCAAATAGAATTGCCAGCCTTTGTCAGCGCGGAATTAGCGGGGGACCCCGTTGACCAGATCTATGCCGATTTGGCCTCTCATTTGGATGTCTGTGTGATTTGCCTGAGTGAATACGAAGCGCTGGCTGATCTGACAGCCAGCGCTCTGGCGGACGAGGATCTATTGTGAGCCAACGGGGCATCACGTTTTTGCAGCAAGCGCTGAAAGCGTCGACCGAGCTACATCTTGACAGTGAAGTGTTGGCCGAAATCGCCAGCGCCGAGGTAGCCGGCGAAGAAGTTGACCAGCGATACTTCACCCAACTGCAGCACATCGAAGCCTGTGTTGCCTGCGCGCAAGCCTATGCTGACCTGGTTGAGCTGATGCTGGCAGCGACGGCGGATATGGCGGAGAGTGCTGAAGCCGCCAAGTCCACGACAGGCTTGGTGCCATCTTTGCTTGAGCAAGTCAATGCTTTGTGGGGACGCGTCGTCAATGCGACCACTGAAATACAAGAGGCTTGGTATGTGCTGCGCTTAAGTTTTGCAGCCCCAACTCAAGTGCCCACACTGGCGAGCTCAACCACGGGCGAGGAATGGCTGCTTTTCAGTCAGCGGGTTGGACAACCTGTCCCCTTAACGATTGAGACACGAGCCATGCGCCAATCCGACTTGAATTGCCAACTCCTGGTGCGCGTTGATCGGTTGGGACTAGCGCAGGTCGCGGGCCGTTCAGTTCATATCGTTGCCCAAGATCTCGATCAAACTATGGCCACTGATGAGGCTGGGGTAGCTCGTTTTGAGAATGTGCCCATCGCCGTGTTAGTGCAGATCATCATTCAGGTACAGGCGTAAAACAGCGGCACACTTTTAGCGCAAGCCGATAATCACCACGATCAACATCGCGATGACTAGATAAACGCCAATCAGAGTTGAGGCCAGGAATGGCCAGGCCAGAGCGATCAGCCAGGCCAGACCTATCGGTAGTAGCTCAATCCCAAATAACAAAATCCAATTGCTGGCTTTGACTGATGAGGGGCCTAATCGCAGGAACAACATCTTTTGTCGAATCGCTTGCCGCGCTCCCACGTAACCAGCGCCAGCCAAACCTGCCAGGGCTATTCCCCAGATAATCTGCTTCATTCCCGGGCTGAGGTGTGTGGTTATCCCTGCCCAGCTCAGACCTAGCCACACCACTGTCATGGCAACCCAAGCCATGAATCCCCACACAAAGGCGGCTGTATATTTGTGCACGAGTACTTCCAGCCACTGTTTTCCTTTTAGGTTGTATCTAACGGCGATTTGATCTTGTCCCAGACACATCGCGCAGGCGGCCAGTAAGGGCAATAGAATGCTCTCGGTTACGAGCAGCAAGTACCCCTTGATGTCGTTTGAGGCAAGTGTTGACTGATTGGCGAAAGCGTACGAGAGTTGTCCGATCAACAGAGCTAAGATCAAAAGCCAGAGACTAAGCGGACGCAGAAGATCCGGAATTCGATCGAGAACCTTGTCTACGGCCAAGGTATTTTCAGCGGGCAGCGTTTCCTGGCTATAGAACGCTGGAACGCTCCAGTGCGCGGGATCATCTTGGCGAACACGAACAGCAGTACGGGCCGCCGTCATTGCCTGACTGCTAGGCACTTGGTTCGCCAGGTTGTGATAGAAAACTTGCGCGAGTAATCCAGCCGCGTTTTGCGTGATTTCATCTTGCATGACAACGACGCTGGATATGCCCATGCCGAGCAGCTTGCCGGCTAGCCCCCCTGGTGCATAATCATCCAAGCTATCACCGCTGTGGCAGACATCTAAATATACAAAACGCACCACTGGATACTGGGCGATCAAGGTTGCAATCTGATCGGGGCTAAGCCAGAGTGGACTGCCATCTTGGGCGACAAAGGCTAAAGACAGATCGCTTCCATTCTCATCGGCGCGCCCATGCGCAGTGATATGCAAGCCGTCATACAGCCCGGTTGTTAATTGCTCTTCGAGTTGGTTGAGACTATCTGATCCCTCAATCCAGGTGATCCAACCCACGCGGCCTGGTGCAGGAGTAAACTGCTTGCGGATTGATAGATTTTCCACATTAGCAGGTTCGGCCCATAATCCCAAAATTGAGTGTGGCGCGTAGCCTGGATCGATTTTCGGGGCGGTCGAAAATCTAAGTTGGCGCATGAGTCCGCCGTGAAGCGCAAAGAAATAACGCCGTTCGGGATCGTGCAGCAGTTCCCAGGGTAAGCTAGCCAACGGTTGAGCGCCAGGCTCAAAAATCAGCGTCAACTCCAGCAATTGGCCTGTTTGCCACGCCAGGGCTTGGACCTGCCGCAGTCGATCTTGGATCGTATTGGGCAGCGCGCGAAATAGTTGACTACCCGCTGCGCGCAGCGGCTCAATCTCTTGTTCTGATATAGCCAGGCCCGTAGCCGTGCGCTGCCGTTTCAAGTAGCCACGATAGAGGGTCCTGATAGCCCGGATTTGTGTGTCGTCCAAGCCGTGTGGAGTAAGCGGCCCACCCCAGCCGCGCCCGGGCGCTTTGACGACCTCGATTTGATAACTTTCGAGCGCTTCAGCGTGCGAGATTTGCTGGCGAAACAGCAGGCTAACCGGGATCGGGGCAAGTCTCATTTTTCACCACTCGTGCTCAGCGGCCAAACAGATCGCCGCCGGGTAAATGAGTATAAAGCCAGACTCCACAAGAAGATGGTTCCTAACACCCCTGCTCCAAATGCGGCCAGCGCGTTAGATGGTTCGGTCAGTAATTGGGTCAGGGCAACGGTGAAGCCGGTGTAAGGCCACAGCCACAATAACGGTTGGTTACTGGTCATTAGAATTGCCACGGCCAATATCACAAGGCCACTGCCCCATCCGGCCCAGCGTCCCCACCCAGGACGATGAACCAAACCGCTTACGACGACGGCTACTGCCAGTGAGTCTAGTGTAAGTAACCACCAGTAAAGCACACTGGCAGTGAGCCATACTGGATCTGTGGTCAGAGTGGTTAGCACGCTTGCCCAGATCAAGAGAAAAACAAGCGTGTGACTCAGCAAGATCAGCCATTGTCCGCCGATTAAGCCGAGCAGGACATTTCTCCGCCCAATCTTTGAAAGATCGTATAAAGCCAGCAACGAGCCGGGGCGATCCGGACCAATCGAGCGCGCCGATTGAAATAGAGTTTCTGCCTCGGCGACGTTAGACAAGCGGCTTAGCGACTCAGTTGCGAAGCCCAAACCGATGCCGGAAGAAAACAGCAGGAGCATGGGTCCCCAGGTCATCCAGCGTTCTGTGCTAAAAACTTGCAGCGCGACCAGCAGTAAAGACAATAACAACAAACTGGAGAAAAGCACATTGCCCGCTTTCCAGAATTGTCGGAAGTGGGTTTGCCATTCGGCCTGAGCCAGCCGGGCAATTGCTACCCACGACATGGATCGATTCTTCACTACCGATTCTAGCGGCAAGAGTTGACTGGGATTGATTGCGCTATCGGTATGCGAACTGGGGCGTAAAGCCACATCTCCCATCGATAGTTGGATAAGGGTCAAGTCAATTTCTTGTGGCAAAGCCTGAAAATCCAGCAAAGCGCGGCCGGCCAGTTGCAACAACCACAGCAATCGTGACGGATGATCGACGAGTACCTGGACCGTGCGTGCGTCTAATTGTCGATACGTTCGCACAAAGTCTGGTTGTGTGGCCAGACCGGCGCAGAACATTTCTGCGGCGCGGCTGGTGTTCAAGGTGATACGGTAAGCAGCTGTCTTCAGTACCTCTGTTGGCGCTGTACCTGGCGGCCATTGAGCACGAACCGTTTTCCCATCGAATAGCCAGACTTCACCACTGAGTGCCTGGGCCGTTTGCAGACTCGCTGTGGCAAATAAAACCGTTCGTGGGTGTCGGCGTTGTTCCGCATGGAGGATATGGCAGAGCTGGCGGCTGGCGGGCCGGCTTAACCCCTGTGTCACATCGTCGATGAGCAGCAGGTCAGGCTGGGGCAGCAGCGCCACCAATAAATTCAAGACACGGCCGAGGTGTTGTGGCAGGTGGTAAACGAGTTGATCGGCCTGTGCGGACAGATCGCCTAGTTGAAGCAGCTCGTCAATGCGCTCAGGCTCAGTCAAGCCATGCAGCACGCCCATCAACCGCATGTTCTCGCGCACCGTCAGGCGGCTGGATAGCAAGCGCTGCTGCGGGCAGAGGCTGATGTAGGTTGAATTTTGCGCTACCGCCTTGAGTGTGTCATCCATCACGAAAGACGGATATAGACCGGCTAGAGCGAGAAGGGCTTGGAACCTTCCTGTACCAAGCGGGCCGAGGAGGATGATTAGCCTACCGGATGGTTGAATGGCGCGAGGATTTGACAACGTCTGCACTCTATCTCGCTTTTGCAGAGTTATTTTCCGTAGCAGCTGTTAACGGTGCCAGCGGGTGACCAATACGTTGAATTGCCCTCCACAACAACCACTTCTTGCAACAAGACCTTGCCGTCAACCGCAATCGTTACTTGCCAGGCGCCGGAATACAAACCGCCAGGCTCTTTAAGCGTTACTTTATCTACGCCCGATTCCGCCCCTTGCCAGGTGCAATCATATTTGATCCACGACTGGCCGTTCATGGTCCATTCACGGATGTAGTGCGCGCCAGCCGGGATGTTCTCATAATTCCATTGAGCATACAGCCGGGTTATGCCTTCTGGAAAAGTCCTGGTGGCGTTGGAGCTACTATCGGCGCATGGTTCCGCGCAGCTCATGAATTTAAACATACGCGCCGGGGCTGGGTCGCGAACTTGCCCCGGTGGAGTATTTTTACTCAAGGTACTGGTTGGAGGCGGCGCAGAATGCGTCGGCAGAGATGGCTGTGGTGAAGAAGTCGGCGCTACGACCGCCGACGGCGCGGCGCTGGCTGGTCGTGGCTGCGAGACGGGCTGGGGCGTTTCCGGCGGTAGCGCCGATTGCCTGACGAAGAAGACACCAGCGACAACCGCGGCCAGCAGCCCAGCTAAGAGCAACCACACCTTGTTGCTTCTCGGGCGCGTCGGGCCTGCCCCGGTCGGGCTGTTTCCTGGCATTACTTGTGTTTTACTCCTGCCTCCCATGACCGGAATGCCGGATAGCAACGCTTGCTTAAATTCAGCCGCCGTCTGGAAACGATCAGCAGGGCGCAGTTGGATAGCTTTCTGGATTACCGTTTCAAGTGCCGGAGGGATGTTGGAGTTGAGGCTACGCACTGGTGGCAGGTTGAAAGGCGCAGCCGCCGGATCGTGGCCGGTCAACAATTGGTGCAAGACGACGCCAAGACTGTAAATGTCGGAACGCACATCGGTGCCTCCGCTTAGACTGCCGTGCTCGGGTGATGCGTAGCCGGGCGTTCCAAGATTTACGGTGTTTCGAGTCTGTCCGGGTCTGAAAAAGCGCGCAATACCAAAGTCGATCAGTTTGATCTCGCCGCTAGGGGTGACCATGATATTGCCCGGTTTAAGATCTCGAAAGATCACCGCGGGCTGTTGGCTGTGGAGATATTCCAACACGTTGCAGATCTGAAGCGTGTAGTTTACAGAGACATCAATGGGCACACCCCGCGGTGCTTGTCCCACAATCTGCTCCAAGGTTTGACCCGGGACATAGTCCATGACCAGGTACCAGTTGCCGCGTTCCGAGAAATAGTTACTGACACGCACAAGGCCAGGGTGATTCAGCCTCGCCAGCATTTCGGCTTCCTGCTTGAACGCAGGAATAGCCCAGCCCAGATCCTGCGGCTGCAACTGGTTCGGCGACAGCTCTTTGACCGCACACGGTTGTGTGCCCAAGCGGCTGTCTTCAGCCAGGTAAACCGTGCCCTGGCCGCCCCCGCCGAGTTCTTGGATGATTCGATATCGATTGTCAAGCCAGGTATTGACCGGTAGCATCGTTGCACCTCGTTCATGTCAGCGCCAATCTTGATAGCCCAGCGCGATCATCCACGCACAGATAATCGGTCCGCCCTGCCGATCAGGTTGCGGCCCGCCATGTTCAGGTGGCACACCGTTAAGGCCGCGCAAGTAGCCTTCTGGCCCGTCGATTTGCCGGCGCGCCGGTTCGGATAGTTCACGATCGCCAACGGCGATCGCGTGAATGTGAAGGGGCGTGGGCGGGTTGAGATCGTTGGGCAAGCGTAACCAGGCCGCAAAACCTGCCTGACGCAGCGCGCTGACCAGTTCTTCCATTTCCGCGCGGTTCAGCACAACTGAAGCGTTGTCTTTCACTAATACGCTGATATCGACTGCACCGCCACCGGCGTGCGTCCCGAAGCTTGCCGCTACGTTATCGGCATAAGAGCCTTGTACAATTGCCAGCGGATCGCCGCGCCCGGTGTACAAAGTTTTGGCCAGATTCAACATCCACAGCGTGCGCGCGTTTACAATTTGATCGCCTATATTTATCCGGCTGTAATCGTCGGGGGGCTGCTGGCAAGGTTGAGCTCCAGCGGCAGGCGCAAACGGGAGTGTGGCAGTGGAGGTCGGCAGCGCAGGAGGTAAAAGCGTGGAAGTTGGAAGCGGGGTAACCGTGAAGCGGCGCGTCGCCGTTGGAGGCAAGGTATGTGTGGCCGTTGGGAGTGAACGTGTTTCGATCAACCGTGCAGGCGTAATAGGGACCGGCGTTGGCTGGCAGTCGATCAACATCGCGATTAGGGGGATAGCGATCAGAAGGCGTAAGCACATTCAGGTAATTGTGACCTTGCTGGTCACCCGGTTGCGCGCTTCGCGCAACGGGTTGCACGTTATGGGCTGGGAATGATCAGCACTTGCCCAAGGGTAATACTGTTGATATCGACAATATTATTCGCTTGAGCAATGGCCTCAACTGATACATCGTATTTTACGGAAATCGCCGATAAGGTATCGCCAGATTGAACCGTGTGAGTTATCGAGGTGACGCCCGGCGGTGGCGGTGAAGACGCGACGGCTGGCGCCGCAGTCTCAGGCAGATTCCATTTCAAAAAGGCTTCCAGCCCACGCAGGTTTTGTTTCCAATCAATGTCCTGATGCGTGGTCAGTTCAACTTCGATTGCATTGACGCCTTCAACCGTTAGCCAATCGATCGCATCGCCCGTGGTGATCTGTCCGGGCACGCCTTCCGGCGCATAGCGATAGCCGGTTGCCTGTGCGAGCAATTTCGCTAATTCGACTGTCTGCGAAGTTGTAATCCCCGCTCCCTGGAAAACAGCGGTAAAGGCGCTATGGTAAAAGATAACGTCTTGAATCTCATAGTCGTGGATGAAGTCACGCAGTGCGCGTGTCTCAGGCTCAGAGAAAGCCGCCGTGCCCGCCGACACTGGGCGCGTGCCGTGTGTAGCCGTTATCTGCCATTGATAGTCCCAATTGCGATTCAAGTCGACCTGGTTGGCATTGACCCGGCCATGGATCGCATCGCGTCCGGCCGCGTACCCATCGGGGTTGGCTAACGGCAGAATGTACAAAGTCACTTCGGACGGGATCAAATCAGGATAGCGCCCTAAGTAGTCAAGCGTTTTGGTCATCAAATCGACCGTGTTCCACTCGTAGCCGCCGTGAATCGCACCGATCAGGGCGCGTTTGCGCGGCCCATACCCCAGGCGATAAACTAGTAGCGGGCGGCCACCTGCCGACTGCCCGATGGCCATGGGCGCGCTGATGAACGGCTCGGCTGGCGGAATGGCGGTGGGTGCCTCACTTGCCGCCGCCACAGGCAGCACCGTCGGCGCGAGCGGAGTTAATGTCGGCAGCGGTGTCTGAGTCGCGTGTGCCACAACCGCTGGCGTGGTCGGTTCAACAGTCGCGACGACAGCCAGCGTCTGAGTGGCCGAACCGGTGCGATCTCTTAACACGTGAATCGTCAAGACGCTCAATAACAGCACTGCCGCGATTACCGCGCCGAAAAAAACAATCCACCACGGAAAGGGTTTCGTACGTTGCACCGATACCCGCTCATCAACTATCAGATCAGGGTCACTCTTTGATGGCTGGCTGACAGGTGGCAAAGGGGCTGTAGGCTCGGTCACTGGGCTAACTCCCATCAGAAAGATCACTAACGCAGGATTTCTTCAAGTACACTAATCATCGCCGAACGCGCCGGCCCGTTGTTTTTTAGCGGTACGATATCCACCGCAGGAATGCCCTGCTCGGCGGCCCAGGCAATCGCTTCGCCCGTCGTATCATAGCTCCACGCCGTATTATACCGGTAGCCGAGCAGATTCCCTACTCGCTGCGTCAATGCTTTGGAGGCGTCGTGAATGCTGGCCGAGGTATATCCCGGAAAGACTTGATCGCGCGAGCCGGAATTCACCGTCGAGTGCAGAGTGAGCAAATAGACCGTTCGTCCTGAACTATAAAACTGATTCAGCAGATCGCGCAGCGCGCGCGTCTCCGGCTCGGAAAATGGAGCAGAACCTCCGGCTCCAGGTTTGCCTTTGGGATAGCCGGGCACAACGGCATCACGAACCCAGTTGCCAGAATCCCAATTGCGATTGAGATCCACTTCGTTGGCATTGAAGCGGGAATTGCGGGCATTGCCATCAGGACAAAGGCTGGGAATCAGGTACAGCAGGCCGCCGTTGGGAACCTGATCCGGGCGTGAGCGGTACCAATCCATGAGTTGCCGAACGGTGTCGGAGGTGTCCGCTTGATCGCCTTCAATGCTGCCCACCAGAACGACCACCGGCCCATCGGGATTGCCGACTTCCAGCACCGGGATCGAGCGTCCCCCCGCCGAACTGCCAAGCTCGCGATCTTGAGCGATAAATCTGCTGGGCTGCGGCGGCTGCGGCGTGATCGTGGACGGTGCGCTTGGGGTAATGCCTACCGGCGGCGGAACGACTGGCTCAACCGTGACTGGGTCAGGTCGTGAAGGAGATGGTGATGAGGGTATGCTCGTCAGGCCCCCGCCTAGCGCAGGTGAGGCAGGCGGGGCCGGAGTGGCAGGAGGTTTCGGAGTGATGGCAGGCAGCGCGATCAAGACCAATAGCAAGAGCAAGATCACGCCCGCCACGGCCCCGATCCATTTGGGAAGCGTTGATGATTTGGGCGGCGCTCCCCCCTGAGGTGGCATGATGGTCGTCGGCGTATGGGTGGACGTTGGATACGGCGTCGTGGCGGAAACGGGCGGCGGCACAGGAGCACGCAAGGCTTGTCGAAATTCGGCCACGGTCTGAAAGCGCAGCGCCGGAGTCATCTGTGTGGCGCGACGGACCGCATCTTCAATGACTGGCGGTGCCTGAGGGTTTAGGCTGCGCACGGGAGGCAGCAGGTATGGCACTTGCGCCAAAGTAGGATCGTAACCCGTCACCAACTGCAAGAGCAGTACGCCCAGGCTGTAGATGTCTGAACGATTATCGGTCTGACCGCTGCCATGTTCCGGCGAGGCATACCCCGGCGTTCCCAGATTCACCGTATTGTGGGTTTGCCCCGGCTTGAAGAAGCGCGCGATGCCAAAGTCGATTAGCTTGATCTCGCCCGTCGGTTTGACCATGATGTTGCCGGGTTTCAGGTCGCGGAAAATCACCGGCGGGTTCTGGCGGTGGAGGTAGTCCAGCACCGCGCAGAGCTGATCCATATAGTTGACGGCCAGCGGGGTGGGGAAACTCTGAGGCCCCAGGTAAGATTCCAGCGTCTGTCCTTCGATGTATTCCATCACCAGATACCAATTGCCGTTTTCGGCAAAGTAATCCGAAACGCGGACAATGCCGGGGTGGTTGAGTGTGGACAGCATCTGGGCTTCCTGCTTGAAAGCGTTAATGGCCCAATTGCGATCCTGCGGCGGCACCTGGCCGGGCGACATTTCCTTGACCGCGCAGCGATAACCGGCCAAATGGGTATCTTCCGCCAGATAGACCGTGCCCATGCCGCCCGTGCCTATCTCGCGCAAAATACGGTACCGTGATTGAAGTAATGTACCCAGTGATGCCATTGAATTTCACCTCACAGCAATCTCCGCCGTCAAGGCGGGGACAGAGTCGTTGATAGATCCATGGGTAACCGTCCCGTTGGAACGAGCGAGCCGGTTAACGCCTCGACCACGGCGGCGACCTGAGCACGCGTGTCGCCATAGTCGGTCAAAACAGCCGCCAGCGGTGGGCTACGCAATATCGCGGCAGGGTTGTGCCACGCGATAACTATGAAATTGGAATTGAGCGTGCTCAATTCCGACATGAGCTGCGCTTGCCAGTGGTCTTGCGTGTTGATTTCACGCTTGATCAGTTCCCATTCGCCAAAGATGACGGCATCGTAGGCGGCGGCTTGAGCACGCGCCTGCGCGCGGATAGCGTCTCGGCTTGAACCAGCATCCAGATCAAGCTTTAATTCCGTGACCTCATAACCTTGTGCACGCAACAACTCGGCCAGCAGAGTGGAGTTGCCATCCGTTGAGGGTGGCAGATCGATCGGGCTGATAATCAACAACCGTTTCACAGAAGGGCCAAGCGGCAACAATTTTTGACTGTCACGCAGCACTGTGACCGATCGCCGCGCAATTTCATTAGCGGCAGCTTGATGCTCGGGCGAGCCGACTGCGCTTAGATCTCCAACGATAGGCTGATCAAACAAGCCAAATGCATGCTTGACGCGCAGAACTCTCAATACCGATTGATCGATCTGTTCAACCGGAATTTGGCCGCTTCTCACCGCCGCGACCAACGCACGAATAATGCCCAACTCTGCATCCAGTGGGCCTGTTGACAGCACGATGTCAGCCCCAGCCTGTACCGCTTCAACAGCGGCCTGGGGTTGTCCGCGCCCAGCCGAGACGGCACCCATACCCAACGAATCAGTCATGATCAAGCCGTCGAATTTCAAATCATGGCGCAATAGTCCGGTTAGAATCTGCGATGATAGGGTGGCCGGGCGTCCGCTTTCATCTAAGGCAGGTACGGCGATATGCGCCGTCATGATGGCAGCGACGCCTTGCTGAATTGCGGCCTTAAAAGGCCCCAGAGCACGGCGTTCCAGATCATCACGCGAGTCAGTGATTACCGGCAAGTCACCATGCGAATCAACCGCGACACTGCCGTGCCCGGGAAAATGCTTTGCAACGGCGATAACGCCAAAGTCTTGCGAGCCGCGCACGCTCATGCGGCTATATTCAGCCACCAGAACCGGGGTGGACCCAAACGATCGCGCACCAATGACGGGATTCAGCGGATTATCGTTAACATCGACCACGGGGGCCAGATTCATGTTGATGCCCATCGCGCGTAGTTCTTGTGCGGCATAGGCGGCCGCTACATTCGCATACTCTAACTGACCGGTGGCCGCCACCGCCATATTGCCCGGGAAACCGGTTACCCCATCGGAAATACGCACAACGATGCCGCCTTCATGATTGCTAGAGATGAAAAGCGGAATACGCGCTCCCGAAGTTGTCGCCAGCGCTTGCAGCTCGGTCGTCAGACGTTTAATCTGAACCGGATCGTGTGCATTAGGCTCCAACAGGATCACGCCGCCGACATGCTGCTGACCCACCATCAACTCCAACTCTGGTGATTCACCTACCGATTGTCCATTAAACCCGATAATGAGCAGCTGTGCAACCTTATCTTCAAGCGACATCACAGCAATAGCGGCTTGAAGTTCTGCATCGGGGGGCACACTTAAGCGTTGCCACGATGGCGTCGGCAATGCAATCGAGTTCAATGCCAGGCTCGTTGGCGGAACTGAGGACAATGATGGAGCGATAGTCATCACTGCCAGTGGAGGCGACGCGAGAGGCGGCCTAGTTGATGTTGAGGTCGCTTTCGCTTTCACAGCCGCCGGCAAAGCCGGCTCAGTTGGATCAGGCCAACGCCCCACAAACAGCCACGCACCAGTAAGAATGAGCACGATCATCAGCAGCGAGATCGCGATCAGCCACGGTGAATGGGTTAGCCCGGAGCGACGGTGAGTCACGCGGATCCTAGATGGGGAAGGACGGTCGGGGCGAGTTGTCATGCGTGCTCTCCAGAATCAACGGACATCGTAAACACACCGAAAGCCGACATCAAAATAGGCCATTTGCCCGGTCTGCCCCGACGCACTATCAGGCCATTCGGGCGTGCGATTTGCTGCACGAGTGGTCCAGATGCCCGTATTCCATGAACCACCGCGAATTTCATGGCGCGTCAAATCATACATACCATCGACCCACTCCATGACATTGCCGGCCATGCCTGCCACGCCATAGTAACTGATGTCCTGCACCAGGGAGGTGACTGGCCAAGCATTACCGCCGTTTAAAGCCGTATCTTTCTCATCAGCACTCGCATCGCCTGCATGGCGAAAGTTAGTTTCAGTGGTGGGCTTAGTGTTGCTCCAGGGCCAACGATTGCCGCTCGGCCCACGGGCTGCCTTCTCCCATTCAAGCCCCGTCGGAAGACGACCACCCGCCCATTGGCAATAGGTGCGCGCTTGTGTCCAAGTCACATAGACAACCGGGTAAGTATCGTAACGAGAATCCGCATAGTAGCCATGCCGCGGATTGTTGCCGTTCATGCTCGGACGTTGACACGCGCCCTGGGCAACGCATTGCTGATACTGTTCGCTGGTTACTTCATATTTGTCGATATCGAATTTACTCGATGAGTAAGTGCCATTGTTGGCTAGCTCATCCGCAAACCATTGTGAATCACATGATCTCTGCTGTGAGGCCGAATAGTCGAAACACAATTCAGCTTTGAGGCCGTCAATTTCTGCGAGGGTTGAACCCGCTCTAAACTCACCAGCGGGTATTTGAGCTCTTTCAATTGTAACAACTGGCGTCAACGACGCTTGGAAAGTCGCTGTTGCAATTGGTTTTGGTGTGGGTGTCATTGACGGCGTCAGCAGTGGAGATGGTGTTCGGGTTGGGGTCAAGGCTTTGGCGGGCGGCTGAATGGTTGATAGTGCGGCTGGAGATCGCGCACTAGAATAGGCTCCAAATACGCCTACCACAACGACTAGGACTAATCCTATCAGTATAATCAAGCGACGCTGCTTCGGCAAGTTCAAAGAACCAGAGATTGGAGACACGGGAGGATGCAATGCCCGTCGAAAATCTGCCACGGTCTGAAATCGCAGCGCCGGAGTCATCTGTGTGGCGCGGCGGACCGCATCTTCAATGACCGGCGGTGCCAGAGGGTTTAAGCTGCGGGCGGGCGGCAGCAAGTAAGGCACTTGCGCCAGAGTGGGATCGTAACCCGTCACCAACTGCAAGAGAAGTACGCCCAGACTGTAAATGTCTGAACGATTGTCAGTCTGCCCGCTGCCATGTTCCGGTGAGGCATACCCCGGTGTGCCCAGATTCACCGTGTTGTGAGTTTGCCCCGGCTTGAAGAACCGGGCGATGCCAAAATCGATGAGCTTGATCTCGCCCGTCGGTTTGACCATGATGTTGCCGGGTTTCAGGTCGCGGAAAATCACTGGCGGATTCTGGCGGTGCAGGTAGTCCAGCACTGCACAGAGCTGATCCATATAACTGACGGCCAGCTGCGTGGGCAAGCCCTGCCGGCCTAGGTAGGTTTCCAGCGTCTGCCCTTCGATGTATTCCATCACTAGATACCAATTGCTATTTTCGGCAAAGTAATCCGAGACACGGACGATGCCGGGATGGTTAAGCGTTGACAGCATGTGGGCTTCCTGCTTGAAAGCGCTAATGGCCCAGTTGCGATCCTGCGGCGGCACCTGGCTGGGGGACATTTCCTTGATGGCGCAGCGATAACCGTTTAAATGGATATCTTCAGCCAAATAAACCATCCCCATGCCGCCCGTGCCTATCTCGCGCAAGATACAGTAGCGGCTCTGTAAGATTGTGCCAGAGACTAACATGCTCGATTGCTCCGGTTGTTCATGGGCGCTGACTTGGGATCGATTGGAGTGAACACGTTTCACCTTCACGTCGATGATGAAAACGCTCCGCGCTCGCGCGCCGTTCCCGGGAAACACCCTCGCAGAGGGACACCCTCGGGGACGAGGACTGCGAGCATTTTCAGATCAGTTCTACGGATAAATATCTGCGCCCCAGTCCTGCACATTCGCCGTCAGTTGCCGTTCGACTGTGAAATTGCCGCCGTCTTCGCGCAACAGCCACATGCCGCCATTGACTTCATTCGCCACACACCAATGATTTTGCCCACAAGCCGGTCGCGCGAAATGCTGGCCGTTGGGGCTGACACCGTCCCACACAGTATTTTGGCGCGTGTCCAGGTCGAAAGTGTCCAGGGCAATCGTGTTGAAATTTTTATCCGTCACGTTGAACAACACACGGTTACTGTCGCCCAGCCAGTGCGGCATGCGGGCATGAACGCCCCCGGCTATCGAGCTCGGGAAAGGCAGTTGCTCTGAATTGGCGAAGGTGCCATCGCCGCGCGTCACCGCCACATAGGCGCGCCAGACAGTACCGGCTTGCTTCATGTAGGTGAGATAGCGGCCATCGGCCGACAATGCGGGCTGCCGCCCACTGAGACCCGTTGCGCGTTCATCGCTGCCGTCAGGCCGAACCGAGTAAATGCGACCGCCCGTTTGGGTGGTGCCCTTCACAAAATAGATGCGATCATCTCGGCCCCAATCGGGATCGATCGTGTTGCCGTCTTGGACGATCGGGACAGATCGCCCGTTGGCCAGCGTAAAGACAAACAACGCTTGGTCGCCATTGGCGCATGAACCCGAACTGGCGACAAACTGGCTGCCGTCGGGCGACCATGTGGGTTCGATGCTATTGTCATAGCCCCGATAAGTCGTCTCGACCCGAGTGTCCAGATCAAACGCGACAATCGTCGAACAGCCTACTTCACCGCGCGCAAAAACAATCCGCCGAGGCGCATTCGGATCAGGCGGCAAGTCAGTCGGGATAGAAGGCGATGGCGGTGCGACGGATGGGGGCCTGGCAGAAGGCGGTGCCGCCGATGGGGGCACGGTGGATGGTGATCGTGTCAAACCAGGGCCAAGCGTTGACGGGGCTGCGGTCGGTGTGGGTTGCGGTTTAGGGAAGGCGGTGAACGCCAGCGCGCCGATCAGCATCAACCCGATGAGGACCGCCACCCCGATCGGTCCCCACTTTGCGGTCGGGCGGTTGGCGCGCTGCGCAGGTAGTGGAGGGGGCCGGCGGCCGGGGGCCGGCGGCGCGGGTATCGGCGTAAAGAGCGCCTGACGAAACTCGGCAATACTCTGAAATCGTTGTTCAGGCCGCCGTTGTGTCGCGCGTTGAATCGCCGCAACCACCAAGTCCGGCGCCTGCGGATTAAGACTGCGCACTGGGGGCAGTTGAAACGGTACGGGCGCACTGACCGGATCATAGCCGGTAACCAATTGATGGAACAACACGCCCAAACTATAGATGTCTGATCGTGGATCAGTTTGCCCGCGGCTGTCATGTTCTGGCGACGCATAACCCGGTGTTCCCAGGTCGACCGTGTTGTGGGTCTGGCCCGGTTTGAAAAAACGCGCAATCCCGAAGTCAATTAGTTTGATTTCGCCGTTGTCGGCCACCATCACGTTGCCCGGCTTCAAATCGCGAAAGATCACGGGCGGCACCTGGCTGTGCAGGTACTCCAGCACGGCGCACAACTGGTTGATATAGTTCAGAGCGATGGGGATGGGAAGGCCAGTGGGCAGTTGGGTTAGCCATGCCTCCAAAGTTCGCCCTGACACAAAGTCCATCACCAGGTACCAGTTGCCGTATTCGGAGAAATAATCGGTGACGTGGACCAGGCCGGGATGCTGCAAATTCGCTAAAAGACGAGCCTCTTGCTGAAACGCCGCAATGGCCCAGGCCCGATCAGCTGGGGCCTGCTGATTAGGCGACAGCTCTTTAATCGCCCAGGGCAACCCGGCCAGGTGCTCATCCTGAGCGAGATAGACCACGCCCATTCCGCCGCCGCCGATCTGCCGGAGGATGCGATAACGACTTTGCAGCAACGTGTCGGGCATTAACATAGGAAGTGACTCTTTAGCGTGAAGACCAGTATTCAATCCAGGTCACACTGCGACCGGGTTTAAGCGTGGCGTTTTCGTCGAAGGTGCGCGTATAACCGCCCCACAGTTCATAGTACCGGCTGTCACCATCCGTATACAGGTCAGCAGGCAGGTCGCCCAGCAGGAAGAGTTTAACGCCGCGCGCGATCGGTGCGGGAAACGAACGGGTCACTTTAGCGCCGGTGGCCGGATTGAAGACGCTGGCTTTGCCGCTCAAGGTCGGTGCGGCAAAGACGCCCAGATATTGCTGCCACTCCGCAGCGTGCGAGAAGTCGCGACCATTGAAAGTGGGCCAGGTCATTTTTTGGCCCGGCCCTGGCAGGCTCTCATCACCGGTGGAATGAACTTCCACCATCTTAGCAGGTAGATTAAATTGCCAGTCGGGGGCGTAGGGCAGCATGGCATTGATCCAGAACTGGAACGCTTGCGTCGCGCGGGTCTTATTCGCGATGCGCGGCGTAATGACAATCTGGTCATTCGCATACAGGGTGATTGTGACGGACACATCCAGGCCAGTGCGATCTTCATGATCTGAAACGACCACCGCCGCATAATTGCCACCGCTGTACGTCCGATATTTCCAAGGCCGCCATTCATTCAGGCCGTGCTCGTTGGTGGGAAAGGCCCATTCGATGCCGCCCGTCGCCAGCCACCAACCGCGATAGCCCCAGTGGGTGGGTTTAATCACAGGGTTGACGTAGAGCACTTCACGCTGATTGCGTTTGTCGTACCAGCGCAGAATGCGTCCGCCATATTCCGGCGCAATGGTCAGGCGCACGCCGGGGCTTTCAAGGACGATGACTGTTGTCGTGATATCGGCGACCGGGCCAACTTTATCGAAGTCGAGGCGTGGGTAGGGGTAGATCGGATCATCCGCAGAAGTCGGCACGAGCGCCGATTTCCAATCGTAGGCTCGCAAGGTCAGTATTTCTTTGCGGACTTGCACACGCCCGGTGACGAATGTTTCAGACCGGGAATCCGCTATTGGCTGAAAAAACAGTATTGTCCATAACAGCAGGGTCACAGAGATTGCATACATTTTGCGTCGAATGTGCATAGGTCCGCCTTCAAATCTTATCCACAATTAGAATCGCCATGATGCTTTGCGCAGGAAGCTAAGTCGATTGCTTCTCCATAAACTGTGGAGTGAGTTCCTCTGCAGCAAACCCTTCCAGCGCCATAGCGCTGCAGCCCATGTTATACGCAAATTGATAGCCTTTGCCGGCGCCAAGTGCATCGTAGAAGCCACGTGTGAAGTGCTTGGCCGCATCATCTGAAATTGGGCCTTCCATACCAATTGTGAAGGGAATGCCCAAAGAAACTGGACCGCCTGCCTGTGCAGAATAACAGGCGTTAAGCAGCACACACTCGATAGACTTGAAATTGGACAAAAGGGCCGCCAGCGTACCTGGCGCGACTAATTTTGGATTACCGTCCTCATCTTCTAAAGCAAGTTTCCCAGAGGAAGTTGCATGCCCGGAAAAATGGACAACCTGATAATCATCCTCCAGTAACATACGCTGGAGGTCCTTTACTCGTACCGCATGCCGGATTTCATAATGCATGGACTCGCGATGCTTGGCTCGTTCCAAGCATTCACGTATAATGCGATCTTCTTCATCCAACCGCAAGTGGTCACTTCCCTTTGGATTGGCAAATATCACAAGTATTTTGACGCGGTCGCTCACTTTGCTACCTCCCTGATGAATTTGTTTATCCAAGGACGGGCCTAAAGAATGTCCAAGACTTGCTCCTATCTCAGCAATATCGGCAGGCATCGCAGAATTCAGTGCAGCGCACAAAGACGCATACTCAGACAAATATCCGGCTAAGAGTTCACGCTGCTCAGAGATGCTACGCCCAGCTGACAGTTTTTCTTTTGGGTCGTTAGAAGTTTGTTGCTTGGATTCATACTCACCTACAAGCAAACTCGATTCTCGGATGTGACGCTCAAGGGTTTCTTTGCGGGTCATCGATCAACTCCCTATCCAATCAGGACCGATGCAAGTATGTCGGCTATCCTGTCGGCGTTGCACGCGCAACGAAAGCCAACATCATGCGCGCGATCATCTTCAAAGCTACGATTAATAACAAGAGGGGGTTCTTTCGTGTCGCGCCATGGACCACCTCTGACGACTTTGTACCGAACTGACTCAAACCAGCTGGCCGTCCATTCCCAGATATGCCCTACGTCGCTAACTCCGTAAACACTATCTCCTTGTGGTGAAAAACCACCCACCATCGTTGTGTCACGCTGATCGTAGTCAAACCGCCAGGTTGTCGCACACAAGCGCTCGTCAAACCGATTACCCCAAGGCCATAGCCTGCCATCCGGGCCTCGCGCAGCTTTTTCCCATTCATCTTCAGTGGGCAGCCGTTTGCCAACCCACTCAGCATAAGCCATGGCCTCAGAGCAAGTCAGGTTGATAATTGGATGTCGCTCCCGGCCTTGTGGCAATGTTACGTCTGGCCAGTGGCCAGGTACAGGCCGATCGGTCGACTCCAAAAAGTGGAGGTAATCACCTTTTGTCACAGGATACCGGTCAATGTAGAAAGCATGTAATTCTCTTTCGTTTTTTTGTGCGCCACTCAGGAACCGTCCGGCTGGAATTAGCACCATTTGTCGACCATCGCGCGTTACGATCAGGCGGGCTAACTTGGGTATGTTGGTAATTCTGGAAATTTCAGGAGGGGAAGATAGCTCTTGCTGCTCAGACTTGCTTAGAGCAATTGAGCTTTTCAATTGCTCGATCTCGCTCTGACACTTCATGCGCTCCTTGGGATCAGAGGTCAATCTCAAGTTTGATTCGTATTCTGCCAGAAGGCGAAGGTCCCGATCTAAATTTGCCCTAATTTGCATCAACCGACTGTCCTGCAAGTTCATTTAGCCTCCAAGTCAAAAGATTCAGATACGATGAGGGTCGGATTGTCATCCAGCCGCATAAATAATAGCTTAACCCTACCGAGGGTAATGAGATCGTTATGCTTTAGGCGACGCTTAGTACATGGATTTTGACCTGCATTCACAAAGGTTCCATTGTTGCTTGCCAAATCATAGAGTGTGAAAGCCCCCGGCTTGTTGGTGTAACTTTCGTAAACAATCAAAGCGTGTTGGCGAGAAACACTTGAGTCTTGAACGACAACATCGTTGTCTGCACCGGAACCAATTGCAACTCGCTTACGCCAAATCAGAAAATGTTCCCTTGCAACGGGGCCAGATAAGTTAATCAAGACTGCAAATGCAGTTCTGCCATCCTCCTGCGGTACTTCGTCAGCAAATTCTTTGTTTTGCGTCAGAGGCGGATAACCTGACTGGACAATTGCGATTGGGTAACCGCATTTTTTGCAGAAACGTGCCTTGGGGCGGGCAACCGTCCCACATTGCGTACAAATAGGTTGGCCTGATGATAGTGGACCAGTTAATTGAGTAACTGCTATTGGATAGCTACATTTTTTGCAAAAAAGTGCTACTGGCCGGTTAACGGTTCCACAGCGAGGACAGATGGGTTGGCCTAGGGATAATGGCGCTACAGGCGCTACAGGCGCTACAGGCAAACTGGTTGTAATCTCTAAAACTTGAGTGATTCGCTTTGAACTACTACCGCGAGATGTTTTTCTATGCGTAAAAACTCGTGCTAGGGTTTCATCAGGCAGAGAAACTAACAGTTGCGTGATTTCCTGGCTCAATTCTTGTGCGGTGGCCGGCCGGCTATCAGGTTGTTTACTAAGGCACTTTTCTATCAAACTGCTAATTTGCAATGGTATGTCTCCCATACTTGGTATCGGCTGATTAACCTGCAAAAACAGCAACTCGGTATCAGATTTTGCCTCAAATGGGAGATGCCCGACGAACAATTCAAACAGAACAATACCTAGCGAATAAATATCGACCTGCGTCTCGATATTCTCAGGATGCACGATTGCTTCAGGAGCCAGGTATTCAGGAGTCCCAACAATCACGCCCCTATACGCTCTTTCGATCACTTGTGCAATCCCAAAGTCCGTCACATAGACATGATCATCAAATGTTAGCAACAGATTAGCTGGTTTGATGTCGCGATGGATAATTCCCCGTTCATGCAAATACGTTAAGCCATCCGCAACCTGACGCACAATGTCCAAGAGCTTACGGATGGAAGGCTGCCAAGACCAGTCTGCCAAACGATCCGCCAGTGAACCACTCTCGACCAGTTTCATCGAAATACAGGGCACCTCATCATATTCGGCGATAGCATAAACGGGCAGGATGTTGGGGTGATCCATTTCGGTGATGATCTTTTCCTGTGAAATTAACCGTTCTTGAATACGCTGTGATCGCTGAATTTTCTTCCCTTGAAGAATCTTAAGTGCAACGACATTTTCTGTTCTGGTGTCAAGTGCCTTGTAGATTTTGGAGAAACTGCCCTCGCCAATTTCATCTAGGAGTTCATATGGCCCAAGGTTCTTAAGTAGTTTTTGGGACAGCATCCCCGAAGAGTACCCGGACAACTCGCTGGGGTTGGGTTCAGATGCACGGGTATCACCCTGTGTATCGTAGGGCGTTGTCAAGTTTTCGAGTTCATTTATCGGTAACATGTGTGGACTCCCCTGCAATAACTGCTCCAAGCCCCGTCCGCGGGGCGGATTGGAATGTGGAACACGCCACCGGGAGCGGCGGCAAGATGATGGTTTCGCATATCATTTCCCTGTCAAGTGCTTCAACACGAATTCTACCGTCGCTCCCAAGTCTGATCATTGTACAGCACCATGGTTTGATTATCGGTCCGTACAATGAACCCATTGGCAAATTGCTGTACCGTGATCCCAAGTCCACGTTCACCATCGACCGCATTGCCTAGCCCGTTGCGGATACTGGCAAAATTGCACCAGGCCCGGCCAAAGCCGCGAATAGGAGTGGGCGGCGTTTCGGAACCGCCGCAGGAATAATCGGGATCGCCTTCAAGCCAGGTATCGGCGTGACTTTCCCAACGGCCACTATTATAGATGGCGTATATCCGATCGTTGTCTTTGCGCCAGATCATGCGCCCGTTTTGAAAGAGTTCTTCCGCAGCATCAGTCGCGTAAGCAGCTCCCTGAACGCACCCCAGCCGGCTTTGCAGCTCTGTTCCCAAACTGGCAAACGGGCCGGAAACGGCGGGGCAGGTTGGCGCAAATGTATCTGTTGGCCGGGGTGTAATAGTCGGTCGCGGCGTCGAAGTGGATCGCAACGTGTTGGTAGGACGCGGTGTGACGGTCGGTAACGGAGTTGATGTGACAGGCTTCGGCGTTGAAGTATCATCTCGGCTGGAGTCGCCGCCCACATCGTTCACAGTCGCAGTCGGCGATGACGTATCGTGTTGGACGACCGGAGTAATCGTGATAGGCGTCGTATTACCGGAGTTAGACTGTGAAATGAGAATCGCCACCAATACCAGGCTAATGATCGCCAGCAAAGCCAGACCAGCCCAGAGCCATTTGTTTGAGGCAGGTGTGGCAGGCGGAGAATAGGACTGCGCCGGGGGATAAGGCGGCGCAGGTGGAACAACGGGATACTGCGGCGTGGCTGGGCCAATTGGTACAGGCGTGGTCGCCGTGTATGGGAGTACTGCGGGCATTTGTGTCGTTGGCGTCGGCGTCGCCAAAAAGAGCGCCTGGCGAAATTCCTGCACACTTTGAAACCGGAAGGCGGGATTCATCTGAGTGGCGCGAACAATCACCGCTTCACCGGCGGCCGGAATCGCCGGGTTGAGCGATCGGGCGGAGGGCAAACTAAAAATGGTGGCCGTCGGATCGTGACCGGTCAGGACTTGATGAAGCAGCACACCGAGACTGTAGACATCCGAACGCGCGTCGGTTTGACCGCCGTGCCCGTGTTGTTCGGGCGCGGCATAGCCCGGCGTGCCCAGGTTGACGGTGTCCTGCGCTTTGCCGGGCTTGAAGAAACGCGCAATGCCAAAGTCGATGAGCTTGACTTCCCCTTGCGGGGTCAGCATGACGTTGGAAGGTTTCAAGTCACGGAAGACAACCGGCGGATTCTGGCGATGGAGATAGTTCAGCACATCGCACAATTGGTAAATGATACTTAATGCTTCTTGAACCGGCAGCCGGTTGCCCGGCGCTTGTTGCAAGCGGTCTTCGAGCGTGAGGCCCTCCACGTATTCCATCACCAGATACCAATTGCCGCCTTCCGCAAAAAAATCGGCGACCTGGGTCAGGCCGCGATGCCGCAGCGTGGCGAGCATCTGCGCTTCCTGCCGAAAGGCGGTAATGGCCCAGTTGCGATCGGCGGGTGGCAGCGCCGCGGGCGACATGCCTTTGATGGCGCAGAAACGCCCGGTCAGGCGGGTGTCTTCCGCCAGGTAAACATCACCCATGCCGCCACTGCCCAGGGAGCGCTGAATACGGTAACGGGATTGAAGGATTACGTTTGGTCCTAGCATAGACATTCATCCTGGGGCATCAAAGCTGCCTTTGATGCCCCAGGTGAAACATTTTGAGATCAATATCTCTCGAGACACGGATGGGGGCTGTTTTAAGGGCCTATCACCACATCGTCAACGTAGGTCCATGTCCCATACCAGCCGTCCGGACGCGTAGTGTTCACTAATTGCAGCCGAACGGTCTGGCCACGGTAGGCACTCAGATCATAGGCGAACAGTTGCCAATTCAGATCATTGATCGGCTTTGAACAGCCGAAACTTGGGGTGGTATTTCCCATGCGATTCAACAGTGTGCCATTGATATAAACTTCAAAACTGTCGTACTTGTCAGCGTTGAGCTTGTCATAGGTGAAAATGCGATAGTAAAACGTCAATTGTGCCGAGCCCGAGCTGGGCACTGTGATATCCTGGTAGATCCAAGACGAGCCAATCAGTCCACCAGAAGATTCGCATGGAGCACCCTCCTGGCCAAGAAGCGCAGCATAACTCCCTGTGCGGCGTTGAGAAGTAACCACCTGTGGCACCAGCCCCACGCCGCCACCTGCGGTCCAGCCGTACAAATTGCCTGTTTCAAATCCCCCATTCGTGACTGGCGGGGGAGGCGGGACAGGTGGATAGCCTTTGAGCACAACCGGTAGATAAACCTTGACCGTCATGTTTACTTGAAGCGGCATGTAGGCGTTCCCGTAACCGTTCCAACTTGACCAAATATTAGAATGTCGCGTGCGCTGTAAGACAGTCGCAGGAGTTAAAATCGTTCCTGTCTGGTTCGCTAAGGCGTACAACACGAATTCGGTGTTCGCATCATCCAACCAAGTCATGATCAGAAGATCGTTATGATTGACAGTAGGAGAGATGCTGAGGGACACGTAGTTGTTAGCACCGCTCACTGCATTGGGAACCGTGTAGATTGTCGCAAGCGCGGCCTGAGGCTGGACACTAGTGTTCGTGGCGGTTGAGCTGAGCGCACGCATCACTTGCTTGGGCGACTCCACGGACTGTCCGTCACCTGAAATAGACCTTGTAATGTTTGTGGCCGGACATGATGGAGACGTGCATTTCCGCAGCACAATATTATCCACATAAGCGCCCTCTGGATAGTTGTTAGACGCATCGCTGGAATATACCAACGCCACCCAGACGTTAGACTGCCCCATTAAGTTGCCCAGATTGTAAACGTTAGAAAGATCCAGGACTTTGTCAATCCAACCTCCCGAGTTTCCTGTGGTGCAGGTGCCGAAGAAGTTTGTACCGTTAATCGACGCGAGCCGACAGATCTGATCATAGCTAGTCTCACTATTTAACCACAGTTTGAATTGAAGGTCGCTAGCCGTGGCGTCAGTCAAACTGAACGGGCCATAGACCATCCAGGAGTCGGCGTTATTTGGATAGTTAGCACCGCAGGTCAAAACAGCGCCATTCGCTCCACCACCAACCGCCCAACCACTATAACTACCCGCGTAGGATTTGCAGTTTCGTTTAGCCCATTGATATTCGCCGTTGGTGGTTCCATCGTTATCAAAGACCTGCCAAGCCCCAGGGAAGGCTCCTTCAAAATCCTGGCTGGCGATTGTGGTCCAGCTAGAAGGCACCGGAGGCTCGCCGGTCACGACTTTATACTGAATCTGGAAGTCCGTTGTTGCCTGTGTCCAGGCAACGGCCAGTTGTCCGTCAGCCAAAGCAGCCACATCCGGATCGCTGCTGCTGGCGTTAGCACCATTCGCAGTAATGGGTGTGAGCACGTTTGGGGATGTCCCATCGGCATTCAGCACAGCGTAATAAACCTCGCCATTGCCATCGGTGTTGTAAGAAATCCATACGATGGCAGCTTTCCCATTAGGGAACGAAGCCGCGCCTGGGGTCACATTCAATCCTCCGCCTCCGGTCAACCGGGTGGGACCCTTGACAATGTTGCCATTGCTGTCCAACACAGCGTAGTGAATATCCACGGGTCCACTGCTTGAGGCCGCATGTTCCCAAGTCAATAGGAAATTACCGTTGATAAGCGCAACAACGGAAGGTGGATAGTCACGCGGATAGTCGCTGGCATTATTTGTCAGCGCGGTTGGAACCTTGATAGTTCCGCCACTCCTGCTAACTATTGTATACCAAGCATCATAGCGATCTATAGACCTGTCACCGTTGGTATCCTTCTGCAAGGCCCAGCCGATAAGGATGTTGCCATTCGGCGCGACAGCAGGTGCTGGGCTGAAATCAAAGGTTCTTTGTGTTGCAGCCGAGTTATTCGTCAGCCGGGTGATGGGCCGGACAAAACTTCCATTCTGATCGACAACCGCGTACTGAACATCGCTAACAGATATCGAATTGTTGTTCGTATAATTTGTATTCCAGACAGTTACGGCGTTGCCATCCGGCATAGCCGTTATGCCCGCATAGTTCGAATTGTCGAGGTCGGTCGTTAAGCGCATGGAGCGATGCGCGCCAGCTACAATCGGATCGATATAATTCTCAGAGTCTTCTGTGCCGTCACCGCTGTAATCATCGACATACGCCTGATAAAATGAGGGGGTGTTCATGGCATCCAGCACGACTGTGCTTTGCACAGTTCCGCTGGTTTGTGAAGTAGTCCGCACCGCTACACGAGACCAACTTCCTATGCTGGCTCCGGCGAGCACATTCACTTTGGCTACAATGTCCTTCTGCGCGCCAGCCGCGATGCTGCCGGTTGAGTTGCCCGCCAGCGGTGTGATACCATCGCTTTGATAGAAGCTCACCGCCCAATCTGCGCCACTATACGCCGAGCGACTCAGCGTGTAAGTATCGGCATTGGTCCCTAAGTTCTTGACCAGCACGTGGAAGGAAGCAGATGCGCCAGCGGCCGCTGAACTCCCTTGAAGCCAGGGGGTGAGGAAGACGTTATATGCCGGACGGTTGTAGTTGAACTGCACGGCGCGAGTTGTTGTAATTGGGATGAGGTAGGGGTACTCCAGCCCAATCGTGCCATCGTCGTTTTCGATGCCCGCCGTGGCGTAGAAAAGGTCACCGCTGTCACCTTGTCGAGTTGCCGGATACTGATACTTGATATTATTGCTGCCTTCGTAAAGGATCAGCTGGAAAGATTGAAGTTCGGACGTGCCGTATATCGGCACATTGCTCCACTCTACAACCATCATCTGATTGGGCGAGGTCCCTACTGTGCGGTAACGAATTACACCACCCTGTGTGGGATCAAAGTCTTCCCAGAACGGCGCAACTACATTATTTGGTCGATGCGCGGATGGGAGACGAACGTTGGACCAGTAGGACGCCTTCTGAGTGGGGTCGAACCCGATATAACCATTCGAGTCAATATAGAACTGGGTATAGTTCTGACCATAAAAATTGAAGGTGAATCCAAGAGGAAACGGCCCGGCCCAGTCGTCATCACGCAGTGAAACAGACGTTCCGCCAGACGTGTCAATCCATGAATAGGTCGTCGTGTCATCCCAGACATACCCAAAAGCATCAGGGCCGCCCGCCGATTGAGGGAAGCGCGCAGTTGGGCTATCAGGCGCCGACTTGGCCCAAACAAGCGTACGATTAGCCCGGTCAACTTGATACACTCCACGCACTTCAGCTGCCTGTTCATTCCCCGGCAGTTGGATATCCAAGTAACCTGATGCTGAAGCGAGTTTGCCTAGTGGGGCAATCAGCCGAAACTCTCCAGGCCCGAGCGGTTGTAGCGGGATAACCGCCAGACGCTCCCCAGCCGAATTCAGCAAGTAAGCTTGACCACGCACATCCGCCCATGGTCTGTTATCTTTGCTGGATACGGTAACGGTGCCGACGAGGGTGTCGTTGTCAAATACAAGCGCTAGATGCAAGGGACCCGCTTCAGGCTGCCCTTGCACGACAGTAACTCGCGTTGGGGGACGGCTCGAACTACGTGCCGCGACTTGTGTCGAGATTAGCGACACAGCCATGATTAACACAACGCTCATGATGAAGATTTTCCTGCTTCGAACTGTAGTCTGCAACATTGTGCGCCTCCTGGATGGGGTTGAATTGCTGTCAAAGCGATAGGGTCGCGCTACTTATCACCCTTTTAGGATTTGTTAATGAACAGGTTGATCTGCAATGCTCGCCTGTACTATCGTGTTGGCTCTGGCCCTGGCCCTGGCCCGCCGCCTGGCTGATTCTTGCAGCGCTTCATAATGTCATCCCAGAATTGACCTGACGGGCAGGTCGGCTGCGTTGCCGTGGGTGGGACCTGAGTGTTGATGACGCGGACACGCGTCGGCAAGACACGCGTTGCCGTCGGTGAAGGCGTCTCGGTCTCCGTCGCGGTCGCGCTGAGTGGCGTAACCGTTGGATTGCGCGTGGCAGTCGCAGTGAAAGTCGGTGTAGCGGTGCGCGTCGCTGTCGCAGTCGGCGCAACGGTGGGTGGTGATGCGGTTATTGTCGCCGTTGCCGTAGGTGTGCCCCCCACCACTCCTGTGATGCCATTATTTGAACTGAGCAGGAACGCCCCCCCCAGTAACAGCACCGCTAACGCGCCCAGTGCCAACAATACCAAGATCCGGCCATGCGAAGTTGACGCCTGACCAGACAAGCCGGCGCGCATTTCAGCAACCGTTTGAAACCGCTGATTCGGATCGACGTTAGTCGCTTTGCGGATAACGGCCTCCAAGGCGGGTGGCACACTGGCATTGAGCGTCCGTGTCACCGGCAGATTGAAAGGCGTCGCGGTCGGGTCGTAGCCCGTCAGCATCTGGTGTAGAACCACGCCCAGGCTATAAATGTCCGAGCGAGGATCGGTCTGCCCCTTGCCGCCGTACTGTTCCGGGGCGGCGTAGCCGGGCGTGCCCAGGCTGACGGTATCGCGCGACTGACCCTGCTTAAACAAGCGGGCAATACCGAAGTCGATCAATTTGACCTGACCCGCTGGCGTCAACATGATGTTTCCAGGCTTCAGGTCACGGAAGACGATGGGCGGCGCTTGCTGGTGCAGATACTCCAGCACATCGCACAATTGATCTGCAAGCTCCAGCGTCTCGGCTTGCGGTAACCGTCCGTCTTTGGCGCGCTCCAAACGGGCTTCCAATGTTTCGCCCTCAACCAGCTCCATGACCAGATATTCGGTTGTGCCTTCTCCGAAATAATCATAGATATTGGTTAGGCCGCGATGCGTGAGTCTGGACAGGATGGCAGCCTCTTGCCGAAAAGTCTGCGTGGCCCAGTCGCGATCCTGCAGCGAGAGTTGATCCGGCGAAAATTCTTTGATGGCACAGCGCCGTCCGGCCAAACGCATATCTTCGGCTAGATACACGACACCCATGCCGCCGCCGCCAATCCGCTGCACGATGCGATACCGATTTTGTTGAAGCAATGCGCCTGTGTTGAGCATGGAAGAAAATCCTTTTGTCGAATGATCGCTAGACAAGATGTGTCGTCAGTTTTTGGGGTAGACCCACAGACAATCACCTGGTTGAGGCCGATAGTCTCCGCGCAAATCATTGAGCCGAATTAAATCACCAACACGCATGTGATATTGTTCCGCGATTCCGTCCAGCGTTTCATCAGGTTTTTTAACGGAATATTTCTGTACCTGACCGTCCCTTCGTAATATGGGTAGACACTCAGGCCGGGAAACAGAAGGCGCAACATTGGTCGGCGAAGACATTGCTTGTGTTGGCGTTGCTGAGGGCACAACCGATGGTGTGGACGATGCAGAACTCGCAGGCGGGGTAATCTTTTTTAACACTTCCGGCAAAAAAAGAAGAGCCAGTATTCCCAATATCGTTCCGACCATCACTCCCACCACGATGAGTGTCACCTTCTGGCGGTGTGACATGACCTTGTTTTTAGGTGTATAAGCTGGTGCGGCATAGGGTGGAGGCGGTGTTGCTGGAAGGCCCGGCGGCGGGGCCGAAGCTGGAGCGGCAGACAGCACGGCCACTGGCGACGGGTTGAACGGTTGGCCGCAATAGTTGCAGAACTTGGCTTTCACACTAACATCTTTGCCGCACTGAGGACACGCCACCGTAGAAACTGGCGGAGAACCGGGCGAGGCGGCGGGCTGGGCTTGGATCGTGGTCAAAGGCACGCCGCAGGAGAGACAAAACTTCGCGTCCGGGCGATTGAGACTCTGACAGTGGGGGCAAGTAAGTTGCATGGTTGCGCCTCACGCTAATAATGCGCCGCATCTTTGACAGTGATGCGCGGTCGAAGTATTGGCAAATTGGCAACTAGCACAGATTTTCTCAGCCGTACCAGGCGCAGACGGGGGCGATGACTTGCCTTGAGCGATAGGCCCGGTCACCGCAGCAGGGATGGGCTTGCCGCAGGTCAAGCAGAAACGCGCCGTTGGTTTGTTCGGTGCTAGGCAGTGTGGGCACTGCTTTGCCGCAGCCGGTGTCGGCGGAATCGTCTCAAGCGCAGCCGCGGGGGCAGCCATCACCGGAGCTGGTGCAGGTTGCGCCACAACGGGTGGAATACTCGCAACGCCCATACCGCTCACAGGTTCAGGCAGGATCGGCGCAACAGTCGGCAACGTTAGCGCCGCACCGCACTCGCTGCAAAAACGAGAATCGGGCGCATTATCATGCTGGCAGCGCGGACATCGTACTTGCGCTCGAACTGATAACGCGCTGGACTTGGCTGGCAGATCAACCTTTTCCCAAGAAAGCGACAAGTGGGTTCCATCCGGGAGCTGCAGGAAAACCTGTCGAAAAGGCGCAGGCAGCAAGGCCCGTGCGCCGTCGACGAATTCATAAAGGGCATAGTCATTCACCACGGTGATCGCGCCGCCGTCAAACCAGTGAGTGAATGCGCCAGGCCGATCGCCGGGCTGCGGTTGATCGCGCAAGTTGGGTGTGGCCGTCATTAACCCCAGCAGACGAGCTACGGCTTCAAGCGTTTGTTTGTCGCGCATCGGTGTTCCCCCTGTGAAGTAGATTGAGGTATCTGCTTATTGTGGCATTAACCTTACACCCTGTAAGTGACAGGTGACATGTAGTTGATGGATTACTATCCCATATTTGAGAGAAGGTGATAACCCGATCAGCAATTCTCAACTTGCGATTCAAATCGTGCCTGATGGGCTGCTGCGCGCCGACGAAATTGCGTCCACGCCGGCGGACGATCAACCAGCGGCTCATAAAGCGCGACTTCGAGTCGCCTGCCTATTGCAACGTATCAAATTGAGAATTGCTGTCACAAGGATAACCAGCCAACAGTATGCACGAATAAGTCCCGTTTGTCTATCCGTAAAACTACTTATTTTTGATCGAAATTGGTGTGGAACCAGTATGAATTTTGTGGCGATGCCACGCCAGAGCAGCAATTCTCATTTGGGTCGGATGCTCTTGCCTGATGGGAAAACGCTTCGCGGGCGGCTGGAAGCGATGGATGTGCCCAACCATCACGAGCATGATGGTGCAAATTGAGAATTGCTGCTAGCCCGACAGACGGCCAGCTGGTCAAATACCGGGCGGTTGCCTTAATTGAATTGTTTGAACACTTCTTCGCCGCCCGCCGCGCCGGGCCGGAAACTATAGCCATGTTTCTGGTAAAATTCTCGAACGGCCGCCGGGTTTTCACCGTGTGGCACGAAAGCGCCGTAAATTTCCCTGGCACTACGCTGACCGGCCACTTGCTCACACTCACCGAGCAAATGGCTGCCGATGCCACTCCCGCGATAGTCGGGTGGGGTCTCAATATCGTTGAGCCGCGCCCGCGTTGAGCCGTCACGCCAATCGCGTTCCAGGGCTAGATTGGCCGAACCCGCCTGCCCGAGGTCGGGTGTTTCCTTAGGTTGTTGCACCGTTTGATCATAAGCCCGGACTTGGACGAGATCGCCACTTTGCCAGGTGCGCGTCTGGATGGGATGCCCCTGTTTGTCCATAAAAGTCTGATCACTGTAACCTGAGACCTCTTTGGCCTGACCCAATTTGCGCTCCAGCGCATCGCCCTGCTCTTGTTGCCCTGTGGCAATTTTGAGTTTCTCGTTTTCATTGCCCGGTTCCAACGGTTTGACGCCGGACGAAGCATCCCCCGCGCTTGCCAGCTTGGAACTGGCTTCAGGCGCACCCTCAATCTGGGGCTGTAGCTGCTCCATCTGTTTCTCATGCGGTGCTACGACATCGGCCATGTTCGGCCTCCTGATTTCAGACACTCTCGCTCAATATCTTAATGCAAAGCGGGTTCAAATTCTTTCACGGCGAATGACAATAGGAAAAGTTCTTCTACCTCGCGTTGTTAGCGATTAAAGAAGAAAATCTCAAAGTTTAACAAGCCTCGATTAGCTGCCGCGTTATCAATCCAGTGAAAATCGCGGGGGACGACTTCGCCGCACAGTTGCGTAAACTGCGCGTCTTGAATGATTTCGGCGGCGGCTTGCGCTAGCTGCCCGCCCTCAGTCGGATTCGACGCATGCCCGAATATCAAGAGGATGCCGGCATGTGAAGTAGCGCAACGTTCCCTGATCTGATCCTCTAATATTCTGAGAATTCTGGCGCGTTCCTGCCGCCCAGCTGTCGTCGAAGAGGGGGCCAACAAGGCGTTTGGTGTGGAACGAATATCGAATGCAAAAGGCTCTGGATTAAGGCTCACAAACGGCGTCGACGTCGGGAATGGCGTCGGAAACGGCGTCGACGTGGGCCTGGGCATGGCTGTTGCTGTCGGCACGAGTGTTGGCGTGGCTGGCGGCTGGCGTGCGCCGATTGAATTAGCGACCAAAAAGAACATGGCTATGCCGAGCAGTAAATCAGCGAATAACCAACCAGCGAGTGCCACCGTGTTTTGTCGTGGGCGAGAAGGTATCATCATTTACTTCCTATCACGAGAAATGTTGCCAAACAGCCCGCCGCGTTTTTCCTGACTGGCGGGTGAAATCGGTTGAACTGCAACCTCCGTTGGTTGCTGCGCCGGGCGGGCAGGTGGCGCGGCAGTCGGCGCAGGAGCTCGAAAAAAGGTCTGCATCATCCCATCAATTCGCAATGATAGTCCCTGTGTAGCTAAAACTGACTTTCGAATCTCCTCTATCATCGCCCCATCGAGTTGCACCAGTTGCGCAAAGTCGCTATGGACTCGCTGAGAGTCAGATTGAAAAGCCGCGGCGATTTGCTCGAATTTCTCGAAAATCGGTGGCTGTTGTTGCACTAACGTGGACAACCCATTGATCACCTGCCCATTGCTTTGCAGCAGGTCATCCAATCCGCTTCGCAGTTGATTCAGCGAGGCAATGATGCCCGCGAAGACCACGGCGCTGCCCTGCAAGGCCGCTGACGTATCCCGCATTTTATCTTGCAACCCGGCCTGTGAGGCGTGCAGTTGTTGCGCCAGTCCGCTAGCCTGTGCCGAAGCTTGCGCCGCAGCATCAGCCGCTTTTCCAGATTGACTTGCGGCTGACACCATCGCCTGGCTGGCCTGACGAATATCATCGCCCATTGAGGTGGTTGCAGCTTGCAGTTGCGCTTGTTGCGCTGACACTTGTTGTAAGGTATTCAACGAACTGGTCAATGAACCTTGTAGCTGGGTCCAGGCCTGACTATTGGCCAGCTGAACTTGTTGCACCGATGCTGGCAGACTGCTCGTGGCTGCCGCCAAATCACGCGATAGTATCCGTAGCTGATCAAATTCCTGTTGATAAGCCGTGGCTAGATTCACCACACGATCCTGCTCTGCTATCAACGATGCCAGCAAATCCTGCGCTGTCGGCGTGAAACGATCAAACGTCTGCAAGCGTTGATCCCACTGGCGTTGTTCTTGCTGGTGTTGTTGAATGCCCTTGTCGGCCAGCCACAGACTGGTACGCCAGGCCAGTCCATCAATGCGACGGCGCAAGTTGGCGGCGCGACTAGTCGCCCGCGTTTCTAGCACATCACGCACAAAGTGGATAAAGATCGTCAGGACAATGATGACCAGCAGCACCGAAAAGTCAATCGCCGCAATAGTGCTAAAGGGCATCCCGGGCGTCACGCCCAGGTTCATGAAGTTTTGCTGCCACAGCAGCAGGAACGATACATATTGCAGATCAGGTTGCGCCTGGACAGCCGCTGCGTAATTCGTTGCTGCTTCAAACAACCCGAGCCACGTCACCAGCACGGGGACGAGAATAAGGACGTTCCGAAACCATTCGGAGATCCTGAGCACCCACAGCATGCGGTCGCCGCCTGGCAACAACTGAATCGCGTGCCGTTCAATGCTATCCACGCCAAGATGCTCTAGCACGCCGGTCCGCAGCCAGCGATCTTCCTGGGGGGTGCCGAGACTGGTCGCCACATCTTCAAAGCGTTGCGCAGACGCCACATCAAACTGCGCGATCTCTTCGCCCAGACTGCGCCATTCTTCAGGCAACTGGGCAAAATCGGGAGTTGACGCACTCGGCGTCGCTGATAAATTGGCAGTCGGTCGTGCAGACATCACATTCCTTTTGTTCTGTGAGATAGGATTTCAGACAACCACAAGCCACGGATACTGATCTAATGCATTTTTGAGCAAATCTTTTTCATCCACCGAAAAGGTCAAATAAACTTCTCGCACCTCGGGATAATAGGCCGCTGCAATGCGGCGTGAATCGCCGCTTTGCAAAGCGCGCCGCATCCGCAGTATAGCACCCGCCTTCTTTTGGTCAGGATCAATGTCTTTCGATTGAATCACAAACGGATAGACCGCTTGTCTCAGTTCTTTCCAGAATTCATCAACCTGATCATATCTTTGGTCGAGTCTTAGCTCCATCGCCTTTGATATCACTGCCTCAACCTGTACGGGTAAAGTTGGTCGTAACTGAGCCAGAGGTATCATATCTTCAGTCCCAGCAATGCGATTCCCACAATGGGGCGGCGCAATACCCGACAAGAGCGTATATATCGTCGCCGCAAGTGAATAGATATCACTGCGAGGATCAGTGCCCGTTTGATAAAGCTGTTCCGGCGGACAATACCCTTCTGTCCCGATACCCCGTGCTACATTAGTCGTTGCCAAGCCAGGCACATGAACTTTAGCAATTCCAAAGTCCACCAGCTTTACCTGCCCACTGGCCGTAACACGGATATTTCCTGGCTTAATGTCACGATGAATAACTGGGGACACGCGCGTATGAAGATATTTGAGCGCGTCGCATACCTGCTTGATCCAACTCATTATTTGATGGATTGGTAAGCCCCGACCATTTTCCCGATCTAGGATTTCTTGCAGGTCTTCGCCTTCGACATACTCCATGACTAGATACTGTCCAGTCGGCGTTACAAAGAAAGCTGTGACGGGTGGTAAGTTGACATGACTTAATTTGGCAAGAATTTCAGCCTCTCTTCGAAATAGATGCTGCGAATCTGGTGACGTGTCCAAGTTCTCTTTGATAGCGCATTGAATTCCAGTTTTAGTATCAACTGCCAAATACACGGCGCCAAAGCCGCCTTGTTTAATGAGCCGCTCTATCCGATAGCGTTTCTTGAGCATTTTTCCGGTTGACAAGGGCATAAGCTTCTCCTCAGCGTTGTAAAGCCTGAACTTTTCTTTATCGCTCCAACACCGCTTTCACATTCCTCACCATCTTCTTCTGACTGCCACTGGCAAAGTCCAACCGTGGGCCGATCTGCGCTGCAACGCACACTGCCACACCCTGCACGGCGGCTGGCCCGGCCTGCTCATTGATGGCTTGCAGCGCCTTTTCTTTCGCCGCACCCGCCAATTTGCTCCACATTTCATCGTCGCTCTTGGTCTGCTGGATGGCGGCGACGAATTCACGCTGCGTGGCTTTGTCTTTCACCAACGGCTCCACCTCGAACCGATAGCGGCACTGCGCCTGGCAAAAATCACAACCGGCAAACGGCTTGGGCGCGTTCTTGACGAGATTGAAGTAGCGCTGCCGCACGCGCTCGATGGCCGGAGTGTGTTTAACCGTCAAGGCTTCCAGCGCCACCGTTCGATTATCAAAATTCGCGGCGATGTCGGCCAGCGCATCGACTAGCGTCTCGGCCATTTCCTGGGTCACGGCGTAGAACCACGCCTGGCGGCGGCCACGTTCGGCCAGCACACCGCTGACCGCTTCGGCTATCACCCACGCGGCCATGGCTTTCACTTCTTTATCCGCACGCGGCTGTGGCGCGCGTTTGATCACCTGCCAGAGTTCGCTGTAACCATACACGGCCAGGCGCGGACTTTCCAGCAAGGATAAGAAGTAGCGCTCAAACGCGGCCGGAAATTCGGCGTGGCCCAGCACGCCCAGCGCATAATCACGCAGATTGGACGTGTGCAGCTCGATCGGGATGTGACGCGCCAATCGGGCAGACATGTAGGGCGCAGCCGCGCGCCAGACCGCCGCTTCCTGCTTCAGTTCATCGTCGCTCACCACGCGCTTCAGTGACTGCTTGACCTCAGGGACGTGCAGCAAATAAGATCGATCGGCGCCTTCGGCATACGCCACGACCTGCCCCGCGCGCAGCGTCGTCACGAAACGCTGCTGCCCTTCGTCGAGATTCATCGTCGCGCCCAACACCGCCCGATCGTCCTCGGCGACGATGCGGTGAACCAGTTTGAGATTCGTGTTCTTGATGGCATCCGGCGCGAGTTTGGTGGGAATCTGCTCGGCGATCAACACACCCTGTCCGTAAGCGCGAATCTCACTCAACATGTTGGAGAAGGTCTCGACGGCCTGGCCTTTGGTGTTGGCTTCTTCGGTGCCGACTTCGGTCGAGACGTTCTTCAACAACCGGTGGGCTTCTTCGATCACGACGACATGCCGTAAAGCGTTCTGGCCGGGGTGCGCCGATCGGGCTTCGACCCAACGATATTCGTACAGGCGCGTCAAGACCAGACCAATGAGAAAAGCCTTTTCGTCGCCGTTGCCCATGCGCTCCAGTTCCAGCACGGTGGGCTGCGCGAGCAGCTGACTGAAGGAAACACCGTGCGGCGTGTCGAGCATAAGACCCTTGCTGCCCAGCCGCAAACTGCCGATGCGGGCCTTCAATCCGGCTTTGACATCCTGCTGAATGCGCTCTTCGTAGCCCAGCCGATCGACGACTTCATCGATCTTGCGGTACAGATCAGACAGCGTGGGGAACACGGGATATTGATGCGCTTGTTGCCGTTCAGCAGGCCGCACGCGCCGATTGTGGCCGCTGGTCAAATCCCAGCCTTTGTCCTGATAGATTTCGTGCAGGCAGGTGTCCAACACATACGGCATGGGCGCGTAGAGAATGAAGGCAGCGTTGAACACCGACTTGAGATAGTCGATGTGCGTCTGCACGTGCATGCCGGGTTCAAACTCAAAGGGATTGAGCCGCAGCGGCGAGACGGTTTCATCGCCCAGCGTGTAGACGCGCAGCCGCTCCAGCCCGGCCACGCTGCGCAAGTGACGGTACTCGGCTTTGGCCGGTTCGATGATCAGAAAGGGGATGTTGTGCGCGCGCAACTTGTCCAGCAAATAGAAAACCGTGTTGGTCTTGCCGCTGCCCGTCACGCCGGCGATGAGGCCGTGCTTGGCGAAGTCATTGGTATCCAGCACCAGCCAATCGCCGGTGGGGCGCGCGCCGTCCATCACCCGCCCGATCGGAATCGGCAGCGTGATCGGGCGCTGCGGCGCAACGAGATCGGTGTCGAAGCGGGCGTAATCGCGCACCGCGTAACCGGGAAATTCTTCCTGGGGCAGCTGGCAGAACGTCGCCAGTTCGCCGGAGTTCAACAGCGTGGAAAACGCTTCGGGCGGCAAAGGTGATCCGCCCGGGTTGCAGGCAAACGATCGGATGGGATCAGGCGTGGAATCCGGCCCGGCGAAGATGGCGCGCAGCAGCGCCCGCAGTTTATTGAGCGTGATCGCGTCGTCGGCGAAGAAGAAGACATCGGTCGTCCACATGCCCTGCGCCTTGCCGCGATTCAGCCGATCGAGTTGGCGCTCCAACAGTTCCACGGCGTACTCGGCCTGCCGATTGGTCTGATCCTGATTGATCGAGCGTGAGGCCGATTGCTGTTCGGTCGGGCTGATCGAGCGCATGGTTTGCTGTTGTTCGCTGACCTGATAATGCACCAGGTTTTTGGCGGCGGCGATTTGAGTGAAACCGTTCTGCGCCTGCGTCACGATTTGCGCCTCCGGCACGGGCGCGGCGCGCACCAGGTAGCCCCACGCGCTGCCAAACAACCCGCGCAGCAAACGCTCGATCTGTTCCGCCTGGGGCAGGTTCCGCGCGGACTTCGACGCGCCGCTATAAGCCGCCTGCCCGGTCTTGCGCGTAGGGATGCCCGTCAGACGGCCAGACAACATCTGCCGATCTTTGAAGGTGGCGCTGCCCAAACGACTCTCCGGCTGCGCGGCGAGTTCGATGCCGGGGAAGGTGCCTTCCAGCGAAGAGCGCATCAGCCCCTCCACGCCATCGCCCTGCAAGCCCGCATACACCGCGATGGACTTGGGATTGCCCAGAATGAGATAGGCAAAGGGCAGGCTCAGGCCGTGCGCGCCCGTGATCAAATCTTCCATGTACTGTTCATAGTCGATGGGCCGCCCGGCCTCTTGCGTCGCGTCCCAGAAACGCGACTGCGCCACCACGCGCCAGAAGGCCGTCGCGTCGAGCTGGCCCCAGATGGGCAGGACGGGTGGCGCGGCTTGATCTAGGCGGCGACGTTCGAGGGCATCGATGGTTTGTTCGATGGGGATGGAGACACCGGGCAAGTTAGTCATGATTAGATATCCTTGTTCAGTCCACCACGATTTCAAACAATTCTGTACCCATTGAGAAGAAGCCACCCTTCTTCACCTTGTGATCGGCGCAGAGTTCTATCGCTGCCACCTGACCCGGCAAGCAGCCAAAGTGTGGCTGTGACGCTGTTAACCAGGCGGCCAAAGAGTCCACGCGACCATGTAGATAGCCGCGTGGACTGACATTCTCGATGAGCAGCGTCACCACAGGCGGTTTGCGCCCAAGTTTGGAAAAGACACCAAAGCCTAACTGACTCAACACCTCATCGACGTTGGTGTTGTATTTTGCCGGCGGTTCGGCGCCGACCGCGCGCAGCAGCGTTTCCAGACCGGCGTTGGGGTCGGGGCGCTGGCGGGCGTTGGCGGCAGTTTGGGCCAGCGCATCCTCGCCGATAAAGCGCAAAAAGGCTTCGATGCGGCCTACTGTCAGCAAATGCTGGCCCCATTCCCAATGAGCATCACAGGCGGCGATGAGGTCAACCGCAGTGCTGACGGCAGTGGCCGGTTGAGCCGGGTCTAACAGATAGGGCACATCCACCTGAATCGTTACCACGGTTGCCGGATTGCCCCTTGTTTTGGTTTGGACTGTGAGTTGGCTGCTATAACGACCCCGCCGGGCGAAATGATCTGTGTTCACAGTAAAAACGACAGGCAACGACTGTCCCTTGCCCAGCGCAAAGGGTTGCCCGGCCGGATCTACAGTAATCCACGGCTCACTGGCGACGAGAGTGCTGTGCAGCGTGCCACCGCCAGCGTTGGCAACGGTGATTTGCCCTCGGACCCGGTTTCCCCAGGATGCCGTGCCTAGATCCACTTGCACAGGATCAAGGCAAGCCTGCGGTTCATCGACCACCTTCACGCGAACGGGCACGGTCTGCTGTCCCCGGTTGGAGAGGATAGTCACTGTTCCGCCATAGTCCACACCCAGCTCTGTGCCTGAAAGTCCGGTCGCTTTGATCTCAATGTCAATTTTCTGCGTGGCCCCAGCCAGACAGCCGAAGTTGGCTGGATGAACCTGAATCCATGCAGGTTGAGCCTGGAGGTTGCCATGCAAGTAACCGCGTCCGCTGTTAGAGAGGGTCACGGTCAGTACTTTGCTATCGCCAGCTCGCAGTGCCCCCACATCGAGCACGGCAGGATTGGCCGTCAGGATGGGCCGCGAGCGTGTGGGTGCCGCGGCCTCCAAAAGTTCTTCCAACGCGGCTGAGGGATCGTTGTATTTGGCGCGCAGCGCGCGGCTCTGTGCGGCGAGCAGCTGTCCTGCCGGTCCCAACTGGTTTAGCCAAACATCAAATTCGCCCCGGCGAAAATAGCCGATCGCCTCGTCCCAATAGCTGTCACAACTACTTACCAACTCTTTGATGTCGTTGACCGGGTGATTGACCTTTTTGAAAACAAACGGCGCTACGCGGACAATCGTTTGGCCGCAGGCCGGACAGAATTTGGCCGCAGCGCGCACCTGTGTATTGCAATGCGGGCAAGCAACCAGGATCGTCGTCGGGCGTCGGCCTTGCAAGGCCAGGCGCATTTCTCCGGCAGTTGGGAAGCGCAGTTTGGGATCAAGCTGCATCGCCGTCAGGATGACCTGTTCCACATTCGGGTTAATGAGGGGATTGAATTTGCGTGGCAAGTCAAGTCGAGCGCCTGAAATAACCAAATCGGTAGACACGGGCGGCTCAACATTGGTCAGCAGGGCGTAGAGGGTAGCGCCCAGGGCATAGACATCGGAATAAGTATCAGTACCGGTAGTGCCATATTGTTCTGGCGGAGAAAACCCATCGGTGGCTCCTCGCGCCGCCGCGCGCGTCTTGTCCGATGAGCCGCCGATTTTGGCAAGGCCAAAGTCCACCAGCTTGGCCGTTTTGCCATCGGGCAGCAGGCGAATATTGGCCGGCTTGATATCACGGTGAATGACGGGCCGAGGCTGGTAAGTGTGCAGATAAGCCACCGCATCCAACACCTGGTCCAGCCAGGCCAGCACCTTGTCTTGTGGCAGCGGGCCGGATTGCTCTAACAAATCAGCCAGGTCCTGGCCCTCGACGTATTCCATGACCAGGTATTGTTGCCCGGTCGCCGTCTCCAGGAAATTATCGGTGACGCGGGGCAGGTGCTGATGGCTGAGGTTCGCCAGGATGCGCGCCTCCACGTCAAACTGCTTTTGTGCGCCAGGGGAGTTATCAAAATTTTCTTTGATGGCGCAGAACTTGTTGATGATGAGGTCTTCAGCCAGATAGACCGCGCCAAAGCCGCCCTGACCTAGGAGACGCTGAATGCGGTAACTGCTGTTTTTGAGAGTTGTGCCGGAAGATAGAATGTTGACCATGTCTGCTCCCTGGAAACCACTTTTATTGAACGTCAATCTGTGCTGTCACCGAGCCGTCATTGTCCCCAAAAGTGCCAACGGCATCGTTCATGCTTAACTGGAGTACCCCATCATCATTTGCTGTCAGTGAAAGGCTTGTCCCAATCAAAAAAGGACGACCACTTCCAATTCTGCCGATGAGCGACCCGATTTTCGCCGAGGGTAACACCGCAGAGTTATCGTACTTGTCGTAACCTTCAGGCCCATAATTAGACTGACCGTGACTCCATCTACCTGAAGCCGCAAGGGTGATTCTCTGCCCGGCCTGCACGGTGACGCCGCTGTTTTGCCATTCGCCATTCGCTTGCACGGTAGCAGCTACAACCCGTCGTGTTGGTATAATCGTCGGGCTGAGTTGGGTCAATTTGGCTTCTGCTTCTTTCAGTTTGGCTTGCACGTCGTTATAGTTTGGATTCACTGCAAACACCTGCTCTAGCTCGGCTCGCGCTTCTTGCCACCGACCGATATTCATATACCCCAAGCCTTTCTGGTAATGCGCCTCAAGGGCTGCGGCGGTGGCGGTCGGCCCGGCAGCGACAGTGGCTTGCGCGACCGCGGTTGCCGTGGCTGCGCTTCCTGCCAACTGTACCTTCACCTCGGCCAGCCGCGACTGCGCGTCTTTGTAGTTGGCGTCGAGGACAATGACTTTTTCATACTCCTGCGTTGCCTTGTCCACATCGCCCACGTTCTGGAAGGCGAGGCCAGCCTGATAGTGCTGCTCAGCCTCAGCCGCGCGGGCCTGTTCCGCTTGTTGCTTTTGCATCTGGGGATAGATCACCAGCCCGCCCACGGCTAATGCGGCGATAACAATCAAACTGATAACGATCAGAAGCCAGATGACAGGCGTTCGTGCACCGACGACTTTGGTTCGCTGTGACATTTTCTTTTCCTCCGTTACGATCTTATTTGAAGTTGCAAGTTATTCCGAGTGCGTGCTGAGCAAGCGACACAAGTAGCCTCTGATGGCACACTCAGACTCAGGTCATCAGCGACGAGCCAACGGACCGCGCCAAAACCACCCTTGCCCAACAAGCGCTAGATACGGTAAGAGTTGCCTTTGAGAGTTGTGCCTGTCAGTAGGATATTACCCATGCGTTTGCTCCTCAATCGTGGCGTTATTTGGGAAACACTTTGAAATCGTAGAATTGAGCAACAACACCCTTGTCGCGTGCAATAGCGTACAAATATATCTCGGTGTCAATCGGCATTTCAAATACAAAGTCCTTTTCCAGCGTGACCCAGTTACTGCCATTCGCACTGTAGGACATTGTAAAAAGCGAACCTCGCCTCTCAATCTTGAGCCAAATCGTGGCGTCCGTATAGGGAGTAGAGTTTAGGCCATCCGCCTTTCCCTGTTGATCCACTTGCGCCCAGAGCTTTTGTCCTTCTCCATTATCTTGCCATCCTCTCAACAGTTTCACCCAGGTAGTGTGTATCTGGACTGACCTGACACCCAGACCAGCATACTGTCTGCCTTGGATTGAGTTGATCACGAGTTTGACTTGAGCCTCAAAATTTCCCCGAATTGAATATGCTACCAACGGCGCCGAATCTTCGCTTTCATAATTGTCAACCCCCGGGCCTGCGATGAGCGTCAATGCGCCAGGGTTCATTGTCAAGTCATAAGCACTGGCCTCTGAACCGCCTGGCTGCCAGCCCAGGGCGGGATTTAACGCCTGAGGATTGCCCGGCGCAGAAAAGGGAATGACTCCTACGGCAACGGATGTGGGCTTAGGAGTCGGCGACGCAAGTGGCACTGGAGTTGGTGTTGGGGTCAGCAATGACAACTCGGACAACTTTTGGCGCACCTCGGTCAATTTGGCCTGTACTTCTTTGTAGTTGGGGTCAACAGCAAAGACCAGATCGAGTTCAGTTTTGGCCTCTGCCCACTGGCTCATATTCATGTACCCTAAGCCCTTCTGGTAATGCGCCTCAAGGGCTGCGGCAGTGGCAGTCGGTCCAGCAGCGGCGGTGGCTTGCGCGGCGATTGTTGTGGCCTGGAGTTGGGCTTGCGCCTGACCCGCCTGGGTCATAGCGACAGCGGTCGCCGTGGCCGCGCTGCCTGCCAATTTGGTCTTTACCTCGGCCAGCCGTGATTGCGCGTCCTTGTAGTTGGCATCAAGGACGATGACTTGCTTGTACTCGCCCTCGGCGGCGGTCCAGTCGCTCACATTTTGAAACGCCACGCCGGCCTGGTAATGTTGCTCCAGAGTCTGTTGTGATTGGACTCGGGGAATAATGAACAATCCCCCGACGGCTACTCCAATCACCAAAACGACTGCGATAAAGGCGAGCAGCCGGAGTGTACCTGACGGTGTAGCGGTGACAATTTTTCGTTGAGACATTTCGCTTCCCTCCGTTACGATTTTGGTTGAGATTGCACATGCCTGCAGAGCTCAATTCATCGACATTCGTGCATTTCCTATCCGTCACTCAGCCCGCCTGTAAGCGCATCAGATCGGGTCGAAGAAACTGTTAGCGACAGCAATGGCAAAATCACTGCCGAAAGAAAGTCGTCTTCAGCTGCTTGATATCGATCGGACTATGGTTCCGCATAACCGCAAACAAATCATCGGCCGTGGCAACGCAGCTGTCATAGAGTATGGCATACTCCTGCAAAAACCCCAAGAACGCTTCATCCCCCAGCTGCCGCCGCGCCTCTTCCAAAAACAGCGCGCCACGCAGGTTGAGATTCTGATCGATGACGCGATACACCGCGCCCATCCCGCCCTGTCCGAGCAGCGTCTCGCTGCGATAACGATTGCTGAGCATGACGCCGATCGTCAATGGCATGTTTCACCTCGGTTGCTTTCCAGGCGGTTGCCTCGCCCGTGAAGTGTCAGCGTTCAAACGCGGAAGACGATCTCTTCCCGTCCGATGCGAATCCGATCATCCTGCTGCAATAGCCGTTCGCTCGCTGGCTGCCCGTTTACGTACAGCGGCGCAGTGCCCAGCGCGCGGATCACATAACCCTGCGGCCCCTGGCGCACCTCGGCATGCTGCGGCTGAATCGTTGGGTCGCCATACAAGCCCAGTTCACAATGCTCGTCGCGGCCCAGGCGCGTCACCCGCTTCCCCTCCAGCAGGATTTCTTTGCCCTCATTGCGTCCGCTGCTCACGACTTTCAACGTCGCCACAAACGACTTGATCACCACCGGCACCAGGCCGATGAACAGGCCCAACAGCGCGCCGAGGATCGTGAAGCCCACCGCGCGGCTGAAGCCCGGCAGGTCGAGCGCCGTCTTGGTTTGCGTAAAGACCAGGCCGCCCAACACCCCGCCCAACACCCCGCCGATCATGCCCAAGATCAATCGGCGCGACGAGCGCATCAACAACCCCTCGCCCGCGCCAATCCCGATACCCAGGATGGCCCAGCCGATCAGGCGCGTGGCGTCAGACTGTCCAGCGGCTTGATAGAGGGCTTCGCCCACCAATAGCCCGATTGCGCCGCCCAGCAGCCCCGTGAGCAGACCCGCCGCAAAACCACGCGCCGCACGTTTCCCGTTCCGCTCGATAACACCGCCGAACCCGCCGATTGATGCGCCGATACACGCGCCGATGATCGCGCCATTGAGCAGCGCGTCAACATAGGTATTGGTGAGATTAATGTTCAACACCCGATCGAGCAGGAGCCAGGCGATGAAGCCGCCCCAGGCCCCTGTGAGACAGCCATAGATCATTTTCAAAACGAGTGACATGATTCATCCTTTCCAGATTAACGCGTAATGCCCTGAGGCAGCACGGTGATCTTTTGCGACTCGGTAACGCTGTCGGGGTTCAATGTGACTTTGATGGCGCCATCGGTTAACGGCGTTTTTGCCAGTACGCGCCATGAGATTTGCGTATAATCACCGCCGCCCGTCACGGCCTGTTCCGCCGTATACCCATTGGAGAGTTCAAGCCCGGCAGGCAATTCCAGCGTTATTCTCTGACCGGCTTTGGGATTTGCCACCAGGGCCGCAATCCAAAAAGAATCGCCCTGCCGCACGACCTGATTGAACGTCAAACTCACTTGGGCGTTGCCGGTGGCAGTGCTGGAAATACCGCCCAGACCGTAATAGGTGATGATCGTGCGCGTTTTGCCCGGCGCGAGCGCCTGCGGATCAAAGTACAACCCGACCGAACTATCCGGCGCGCCGGTCAGGCACCGTTCCAAGGGTTGCCCATCGCCGCCCAGGAGCACGTAATATTCCCAGGGAATATCTTCACCGCACCATTTTGTAATAACCACCCGATCCGGCCGCGTTGCGTCCGCGCCCTGCAGCGTGAGATGCACGATCACCCCCGGTTGCGTCAAATTCGGGACTTCCAGCGCCTGAATGAAATCCGGCACGTTATCGCCGAGTAGTTCGATGGATCGATCGGTGATGCCGCTGCGGCCCGGCACCACAAAGGGCACACCGTCATTGTTGCCGATCAACGTGTCAAGCATGAGCCGCAAACCGACCTGCTGGGCACGACTACCCTTGTTCGTCAGCGCGTATTGAATCTGCATCGTATCCACGCGACCGGTGCTGGTCCCGTTGACGTAGGACAATGTCTGAACAACCTCAATGTTGTCTTGCTTCCAGACGGCGCGAATCTGGCCGTTGACCTGATGCGGCGCTTCGGCCAGGCCGCCTTCGCCAAACAGCGGTGTGTCGCCGTCGATCCAGACCCGGGTGTTGTTAGTTCTACCACTTGGGTCGAAGGTTAATTGCTTGCCATCGTCAGATCGATTGGCAGGATCGCCAGTGGTCGAGCTCAGGCCAAAGCGGCCATCGTTCGAGACCCCGATTGCCACCACGGCCTGGCGGTAGTCGGCGGTCGGCGCCGGGGTTGGCACGCCTGCCACCGGTGTCATGATGGGTGGCGGTGCAGTCGGTTGAGGCGGATTCGCTTTTTCGACGGCAAATGTTCCGGCCAGGGCCATGATCAGACTGGCCGTCAGCGCTCCGACGATCAGCCCGTGCCGCACAAAATACGGCCAGCGCGAACGGGACACGGCCACGGGCGGCGGTGGCGCGGGGGGTGCAGGTGGTGGTGCAACTGGCGCGGGTCGTTGCACTGCGGGTGCAGGTGGTGGCGCAACTGGCGCGGGTCGTTGTGCTGCGCCACAGTAATTGCAAAACGGCGCACCGGCGCGGATGGGCCGGCCGCATTGAACGCACTTGGCTTGTGGCGTGACAGGCGGCGGCGTAGGGGGCATCACCGGCGGCGGCGTTGACAACGGCTGCCGGCAATTCGCGCAGAATTTTGCGTTGGGACGATTGTTGTGACCACAGTGAGAACATTGCATCAGATTTTCTCCTTATCCGTATCATGGATGTTGCGCAGCGTGGCCGCGCGGCTTGACGCTGATGGATCGCTCGTACGCTATTGTCTTGTGCCGCACTTCGCGCAGAACTTCGCCCCGGAGCGCAGGGGCTGCCGACAATTCTTGCAATACACTTGCACTTGTGGCGGCGGAGGAGGAGTCGGTTGGGGCGGCTGGGTCGTCGGGCCAGGCGGCCGCGGCGCAGGCGGCGGCACAGCGGGCGCAATGGTCTTCCCACAGGCCGCGCAGAACTTGGCCCCGACCCGCACCGGCTTGCCACAGTGTGGACAGGCCGCCGACGGAGCCACCACGGTTGGCATGTAAGGGGTGGGTCCCCCCGGCCCTGGCCCCTGCGGGTAACTCGGCGGCGCATAAGGCGGCGGGACTTGGGGCGCAGGGTTGCGCGGCAAGCCGGAGGCCGGTCGTCGACGCAGACGGACGATCACAATGATGACCAGCGCCAGCAGCACCAGGCCACTTCCGATCATCAGGATGACACCCAAATTTTGATCGGAGGAAGTGACTGCCGCACCCGGCGTGGGCGAAGCCGTTGGCGTGATGGATGGCGGTAGGGTTGGAGAGGGCGTAATGCCTGCGGTTGGCGTCTGAGTAGGCGTAAGTGAGGGTGTAGGTGTATCACTTGGAACCGGCGTCTCGCTGGGTAGCGCTATCGGCGGCAAGGTAGGCCCGGCCTGCGCCGCCGGGTCCGCCAGCTGCAACCGGCCTGCGCCATACTCGTCATCAGGGCCGCGCGGCCCATAATCGACGGCATTGTTAATCAAGTAGTCCCATACCTGCTGTCGATCCCAGCCAGGATTGGCGCCCCATACTAGCGCAGCTGCTCCGGCCACGTGCGGCGCTGCGGCCGACGTGCCACCGAAATGCCCATAGGTGACATTGTCCACTTCCGACGGCGCGACCAGATCGGGCTTGGTGCGCCCGTCGTCCGTGGGGCCGCGCGAACTGTAGGACGTCACCTGATCAGTGCTCCATTTCACCGCGCCCACGGCCAACGCCTCGCGCGCATCGGCCGGGGTGAGCAGGCTGTAACCGGCCGTCACGGGCGTCATTTCGAGATCGCCCTCCAGATAGAGATCCAGCAGCACCGGTCGATCGATCTTGCTGGCGTACACGGCCACGTGATAAATCTCGCCAACCGTCAACCCATCATATTCAATTACTTCCAGCGGCTCATCGCCGGGCGCACCAGTTTGTGAATTTTGCGATCGCGCGAGGATGTTACCGTTTTTATCGGCGAGAAATAAATCCAGATCCTGATCGACTGGGTCCCAATCATTCCAGCGCAAAACAATCGCCACGGCGGGTTCACCGCTGGCAAACAACAGCGCTTCCTGCGTCCCCTCGAATTCATGATACTGATTGTTGTTCGTGTCGGTAAACCGGCTGCGATAGTGCTGCAGTGCTTCATTGCCGGATGAATTGATCCACAGCACACCTTGTTGGGCCGCTTTTTTCACCAGCGCCACGGCTTGGCCCGTACCGTCCATGGGCGCGGTCGGGTTGCCCGTGGAATTGGATATGATCTGCACGCCCTGCGCGCTGAGCCACTCGACTGCCCGACCTTCGGTTGGCCCCCCCTGACAGCCATAATCCGCCAGAAATAGCTCCGCGTCCGGCGCAATTTCATGCACGATTTCGGCCACCGCGGTGCCATGTTTTTCATCGGAATCATTGGGATCACTTAGCCCGTGCACAAAGGTCTTCGCCACCACCCGATCGGGCAGTTCGCTGCCCAACAGCTTTTGATAATCCTTGAAGCCACAGTCGAGAATGCCCACTTTGACGCCCGCCCCGGTAAAGCCGGCCGTGTGCCATTTGTCGGCGCCGATCATGGACACCCCTTGCCCGATCACATCTGCGGCTAAGGATCGATCCTGCCCTACCCCAGGGAAATTACGTTGCGGGGCTTTGACGCGAATGACGTGCTCCAGTTCGGTGAGCTGCTTGAAGACCGCTTCAGGCTGGTCGGCCTCGATCGCGTTTTTGATCACGGTCAGGGGCACGGCGATGTCGACTTGCTTCTCGTAGGCGGTCTCGACTATGACGCCCTGGGCCTTTAGCTGTTGCACCAGCGCCTCGGTATAATTGCTGTCCAGGATCAGCGTCGCGCGAATCTCGTTTTGTGGCGAAAGAATGCCGCGCTGTCGCGCCAGATCGATGGCCGCCTGCTCACCGCCCTGCTGATAGGCCACCAGGAAATCCTTATAGACCGTGTTCAGCTCAGGATCATTCAACACATCGGCCAGCTTGGGGAACTGAGTCGCCAGATCGGCCAGCGCGGGCGGTGGCGCAAGGGTCGCGGTAAGTAAGCCACTGGCGGCAGGCGTTGGGGTGGGCGAGCCGGTGGGCGCGATGGCCGGCGGCGCAGGTGAAGCGGTCGCCGTGGGAGCCGGAGCAGTCGGTCGGGACAACACCAGCCCGATCGCCATGACGACGAGCGCCGCCAGGCCCGTCACACCGATTACGATCAAGACCCAGGTTCGATTGGAAGACTGCGTTGGTTGTGACATGCTTTACCTCCCGGCGATGAATGCGAACACTAACAACACGACAGGAGCCAGCGCGATGAGCAGCACCCAGGCCGGCCACGGATTTTTGATGGGGATGAACATGGAAGTTGCTTGGCCCTGCCGCTCGACGACGCGCACCTTGTGCGCCATGATGGCGGCCCCGCCCTGCTGCTTGCCCCACACTTCCACTACGTCATTTTGGGCGAGGCCGCCGCCCATGCCGTGCTTGCGCGCAAACGTAATGTCCATGGGCAAGCCACTGATTTCGTCGTCAATGTGAAAATTGACGATCGTCACCGGCTTGTCGTCTTTTAGCCCGCCTAGCAAAGTGTTGAACAATAATTGAAAAGGCGCCCACACCAGCAGCAGAATCGGAATACACACCGCGCCGCCCAGACAGATCAAAACGCTGGCGGCTATCGCCGCAACTGCCAAAAACGACAACAAAGCGCCGATAAAGGTCAACGTCACAATGACGATGATCAGGGTGCGCACCGTGTCCGGCGGGGGCTGATCGGTTCGCTCATTCGGTGGCAACTGGATCCGGCCGCGCGCCTGTGGCGCACCTTGACCGGTGACGGATGAACCGGCGGAGCCAGCTGTGCCGATCGGAACGGGGAACTGCGACGGATCGATCAAGGTGGTGCCGCCTGCATTGACATTTGGCGCAAGGTTCGTTTCAAAGCGCAGCGCCAGCGTGCCTAACATGACCTCATCTCCGGAACGCAGCACGCCCGGCGCGGTCAGGCGCGCCCGATTGATCCACGTGCCATTGCGGCTATTGTTGTCGCTGATCTGCCACTGGCCGTTACTCTCGGTGATAGTTGCGTGCTGTGTGGATACACTGGAGTCCGTTAGAACGATCGTATTACTCACGCCACGCCCGATGGTGGTGTAGGCGCTCAACGGATAACGCTGGCCGGTGGCCGGCGAGGTCAACCAGGCCGTAGTCAGGCTGGCGGCCGGTGACGGGAACAGGGGCGCAGGCGACGCGAAAGGCTGTAGTGCGGGCGACCAAGCCGGTTGAGCTGGCGGCACAGCCAGCGGCGAAGCAGATGGCATCGCTGCACCACACTGCTTACAATATTTTGCATTAGGGCGGTTGTCGAAACCGCAGCCGGGGCAATAGTTGGATTGATACATGGGTCTATCCTGTTTTATAGGGATCAACAGCACCAACAGCGAGATCGCACGGCACACTATTGATCAGGCGCTCAGCCTGCTGCGCAGGCACGGGCTAAGCACTATAGCGAATTCCTAATTGGTTTACGCTCACGGCGGATGGCCACATCCGCTGTTCAGCCGCTGGATATGACTATCCAGCGGGAGCAATGGCGTAAATCAAAACGGGAACCGCTCTACTTTAGCCCTATGGTGTTTAGTGATACTTCTGGGCAAAGCTTACATCGTTCATCCCTAGGTAGATCAGCCCTTCAATCAGCCCAATGATGGCAGGGATGCCCGTCCAGAAAAACACCAAATACACTACACCCAGCGCGATCTGACCCAGATAAAACTTGTGCGCGCCTACCCCGCCCAGCAAAATAGCCAGCAGTGCAGCGGTGATCCGGTTGTGCTCGGCAACTTGCAGGGACGGGTTGCCGCCTGGTTGAGCGTAGGGGCCAGGCTGACCCACCGGGACGGGGTACTGTGCAGGTTCGATCCAAGTGGTGCCGCCTGCATTGGCATTCGGCCCCAGGTTAGTTTCAAAGCGAAAGGCCAGCGTGCCCAACATGACCTCATCGCCGGAACGCAGGATACACGGTACTCCAGCAATGCGCGCCCGGTTGATCGAGGTGCCGTTGCGGCTATTGTTGTCAGTGATCTGCCACTGGCCGCCGTTCTCGGTGATGACGGCGTGCTGTGTCGAAATGCTGGAGTCCGTCAGAATAATGGTGTTGCCCGCGCCGCGCCCGATGGTGGTGTAAGCGTTCAGCGGGTAACGCTGACCGCTGGTCGGCGCGACCAGCCAAGCCGTTGCGGTGCCGGCAGCTGGTGGGTTAAATAGCGACGCCATGGACGGTGGCGCGGGCGGCCAGGCTGGTTGAACCGGCGGTACAGGCGGCAGAGCAGCAGACATGGTCGTGCCGCACTGCCTGCAAAACTTGGCGTCGGATCGATTTTCAAAACCACAGCTGGGACAATAAATGGATTGAGACATGTTCTTCTCCTGTTTAAGGGATCAATAGCACTAACAGCCAGATCACAAACCACACGCCCAATGGCGCGAAGAGGGTGACGGCTAACGGCAAAACACGCGGCGCGGTCACGGTACCTAACGGCTGGCCGTCGGCTGCGTGCACTTCAATTTTCCAGGCGCGCAGCTGGGCGCCGGCCAGAGTTCCATAGACTCGCACGAGTTGGCTGGTGGACAACGTCACACCATCGCGGCGCGGTCCCACCAGGAAGATGGTGAGCGGACCACGTTGGGCGGTGTTAATTTGAAAACGCAGGTCTGGAACGCGTTGATTTTGGCGTTTGAAAACGCGGCTAAAGGCCAGACGGCTAAAAGCAGGCTGCCGCAGTCCGGCAAAATTCACCACGAAGAGCAACAGCATGCCCACGGCCAAAATGGCGAACTGTCCCACGGGCTGTGCCGCGGCCCAGAGCAGCAACGGCAGCAGCACCCAGGCAGCAAGGAACAACCAAGCCGCCGGTTCGAGCGGCACGGCCATCGGCGTCTCCACAGGCGCAGTGACGATTTGCCCTTCGGCGGCCGCTTGCGGGCTGACGATTTCCGTGTAGGCGGCCCGCCCACCCAGCGTCATCAGGCGCGCAAACCAGCCCATGCCCTTTTTGGAGACTTGCCAAACGGCAACGCCCGCGGCGCGGGCGGCTGGCACGGCGGCCTGAGCTGCCTGTTGGGCTGCGGTCTGCGGCGTGGCCGGGGCCGCCGGTGGAGTGTAAGGCGGCGGCGCAGTTGGCGCAAGAACCTGGCCGCAGCGCGCGCAGAATTTTGCGCCGGGGCGAAGGATGGTTCCACAACGGGTACAGGGTGTTTGCATGGTTAACTCCTCATTTCATCTGTAAAACTGGTCAGGTTGGATCGCTCCATCGCTCGGCCTCAAGACCTGGCAGGTTTTCACCCGATCATCTAGCTGAGCAGTCCGGCCACAATCGATCACCGCGAGCACGCGTAGATTGTTTTTTGAAAACCTGCTAGGTCATCATAACCAGTTAGCGGGCACATCGAAAGCCGACGTCATCGCTCCGGTTGCTAGGGTTGTACAAGTTGCGATTCGAGGCGCGTACGTCAGACGCAGCATCGTACCAACCATCTCCCCGTAATACACGATCAGTGCCTGAAGTTGGCCCGCTGGGATTGTGACTTGGTGAGCTAGCGTAATATTTTTCACTGTACCAATCGGCTGCCCACTCCCACACATTACCCGCCATATCTAACGCTCCGTAGGGACTGGCCCCGTCTGGATATGTACCTACTGGCGCAGTGTATTGATAGCCGTCATTGATGGTTCTATCAGCCCCATTGATGTCCAGGTTGCGGTCGGCAAAGTTGAGTAAATTGCCAGCAACAGTCTGATTACCCCAAGGATAGGTGCGCCTATCCAGGCCGCGCGCGGCTTTCTCCCATTGCGCTTCTGTCGGCAAGCCGCGACCAACCCATTGGCAATATGCCCGCGCATCGTTCCAACTTATTTGCACTGCAGGGTGATTCTCTAGTCCATTCAAATTGCTGCCGGGGCCGTGTGGATGCTGCCAGTTTGCGTCTTTAGTGTCGCTCCACGATTTGGTAACCGGATCAAACACACTGCCCGAGCCACCCTTTTCGGCGTCAGTCTGATAGCCTGCAGTATCCACAAATTTCCTGAACATGGCATTGGTCACTTCGGTCTGGTCAATCCAGAAGGCATCCAGATACACTTTGTGTTGTGGCTTTTCGTCGTTGCCAGCCTGCTGATCAGAATCCGTCGCACCCATCGGGAATTCTCCGGCGGGGACGTATAGCAACGTCATGCCATCTTTCAAATTCACTTGCATGGAGCTGATTCCCAATGTCGGCACAGGCGTCGGCATGGCGGATGGCACAGGCGTAGCGGTCGCGGCTGGCGAAAGCGCCGGCTTGTTCAGTAAAGCAACCATAGCAATCAAAGCAACCACGACGCTCAACACGCCAATCACGCCGACCACCCCAAGCAGCAAGCCACTCTGTGCTTGACGAGGTGGTAGTGTGATCGCCAATCTTACTTGTGGCGGCTGTATAGCCTGCCGCAATTCTCGCACGGTCTGAAAGCGCTGCGTCCGGTTCACTTCGCAGGCCCGCATAATCGCGACATCGATCTGGGGTGACAGCGCCGGCATCAACTGGCGCGGCGGCGTCAGTTGCAAACCGTAGGACACGCGATCGACGCTTTCGGGTGGTTCCTGCCCGGTGAGCAGCGTGTACAGTGTCGCGCCCAGAGCGTAAATATCACTGCGCGGATCGGTGATGCCTTGCCCGTACTGTTCCGGCGGCGAATAGGGCGGCGTCACGGCCCGCGCACCCAAGGTCGTCTTCAGCTGCCGATCGTAAATTTTGGAGATGCCAAAGTCCACCAACACCGCTTTGCCCTGCGGCGTGATCTTGATGTTGGCCGGTTTGATGTCGCGATGAATCACGGGCGGGTGCTGCGCGTGCAGATACTCCAGCGCGTCACACACCTGATCGATCCACGCCAGCACTTGTATTTCCGGCAAGGGGCGTTGCGTACGATCCAACATGGCCTGCAAATCTTCGCCCTCGATGAAGTCCATTACCAGATATTGCCCAAAGCCGGGAATGAAAAAGTGATCCGTCACGCGCGGCAGATTGGGATGGCTAAGGTTGGACAGAATCCGCGCTTCTTGCTGGAACTGCCGCTGCGCTTCGGGTGACGTATCCAGGTTTTCCTTGATGGCGATGGGCTTGCCCAGGTTGTCATCCCAGCCCTGATACACCGCGCCAAAACCGCCCTGCGCCAGTAGGTTGATCACGCGATACCGAGATTGAAGAATTTGCCCTGATGTCAGTGTCATGGTTCACCTTGAAATTTGAGAGATTGAATACCTACCAAGCTTGCCCAGATCTGCCACGCGAAGCGCCCAACTTCCAATTTCACAGTTGGCGCAGCAGGGCGCGCACTAACTCATTGTCGGGATCGATTTGCAAGGCGCGGCGCAGCGCTGCCGCCGCCTCAGTTGGTTGGTTGAGCGCCAGATAACATTGCCCCAATTTGATATACGGATCGGCGTCGGCCGGGTTGATTTCGGCACAGCGTTGATAAGCCGCGGCTGCTTCCAGCCATTTTTTGCCGGTCAGGTAAATATCGCCGATGAAATAATAAGCCAGCGCGTAGTCGGCTGCCAGGCTGATGGTCTGCTGAAAATGTTTGAGCGCCTGCTCGGATTGGCCGCGCTTCACTGCAATCATGCCCAGCCAGAAGGAGCAGTCGGCCTGCTGGGGGCGCTTTTGCCGCAGCGCCAGCAGCACGCGCTCGGCCTGTGTCAGTTGATCGGCATAGAAACTGGTCTGGGCCAGCTGCAACCCTAACGCGTCATCATCCGGCGTCAAGCCATAAGCCCGCTCCAGCATTTGAATGCCTGGCACGGTTTTGCCCGCATCCAGGTAAGCTTGCGCTAACCGGGTATGGACGGTGATATCTTGCGAATAACGAGGTAGGGCCTCTTCCAACACCCTGATCACATCATCAGAACGATCCAGCTGCGCATAGCCGTGTGCCAGATCGAGGTATAAGGAAGCGCTGTTCAGTCCGCCCTGCAGGGCCTGTTCATACTCGTTGACGGCTTGCGCCCACTGCCCGGCCTGAGCATATTGTGTCCCACGTGTCACATGCGAATTCGTATCAGCCAAGCGCGGCGTCGCTACCCCGGTTTCCCGACGCGCACCGCAGCGCTTACAAAAGTGTGCGCCGGGGCGAAGGGATGCACCGCATACCGGACACATCGACGCGGCGGCGATATTACCTACTGACGCCCCACACTTGGGACAAAAGCGCGCATTGGATCGGCATAGGTTGCCACAGCGCCAACATTTCATACCTGAAGCGGCCGGCGCGGCACTTACAGCCGATAGGACTGATGGCGGCTCCAAAGGTCCGGTCGCTGTTTTCAACGACTTCAGCATCTGCGCCGCATCCTGGTAGCGATCGACGGCCTCCAGCGACATGGCCTTCAGAGTGACTTCTTCTAGTGCGGCACTGACTGCTGGATTGAAGCGAGTGGGTGAGATGATCGGCGTTTTGCGCATGAAACGCTCAAAGCCATCCGGCGGAGTTTTCAGCGTGAGCAGCGAGTAGAACGTCGCGCCCAGCGCGTACACATCGGAACGCGTATCCGTTCCACCGCCGCCTTCGTATTGCTCGGGCGGCGAGAAGCCGGCCGACACCGCTTTCGCCATGACGATCGTCGTGGTCTTGGGATCGACCTTGGCAATGCCGAAGTCCACCAGAATGGCGCGGCCTTCCGTGCTTAGCCGGATGTTGGCTGGTTTGATGTCACGGTGCACGATCGGCGGGGTGCGATGATGCAGATACGCCACGGCTTCGCACACCTGGCCCATCCATTCCAGGACTTGCTGGATGGACAACAGCTGGCGGGCCTTTGCGGCTTCGTGTACTACTTCGCGCAGATCGCGCCCTTCGATGTAATCCATCACCAAATACTGGCTGCGTCCTTCACTGAAGAAATCCAGCACGTGGACCAGCCCCGGATGATTCAGCGTAGCCAGCAACAAGGCTTCACGTTGAAACAAATCCTGAGCTTCGGGCGATGACTCCAGCAGCTCTTTGATTGCGACCTGACGCTGGCCCAGGCGCAGATCACACGCCAGATAAACTGCGCCGTAGCTGCCCCGGCCTAATTTTTTGATGACAAGGTAACGATCCTGGCCCAGAGTGTGACCCATGGGTAAAGTCGCTAAATGGGGTGGGGACATGGCGGTATCTCCTATTTCAAAAGTGCGCTGATCTTACTATCGCTAAGTTGAATGTCGCGCCGAATGATCGGCTATGGACTGCAGTGTGACCAGCTATAACAGCTCATCAGCCTGGTCGATAAAGTCCTGTTCCTGTTGCTGCCCAACTAGAACCGCGCGAATCAGGCCCGCGCGATCGATGAAGACGGTGACGGGTAGAGCGCTGACGTGATAAGCGCGGCCGGTCGCGCCGTCGGCGTCCAGCAAAATGGCGAGAGCCAAGCCGTGTTCATCCCGATAGTTCTGCGCCGTGTCGCGGTCTTCACGATCATTCAAGGCCAGAACCTTGATACCCCGGCCCTGATACTCGTCGTTGAAGGCCTGCAGATCGGTCATCTCGGCCGCGCAATAGCCGCACCATGTCGCCCAGAAATTCAACACCACCACCTGCCCGCGCAAATCGCTCAGCCGCACGGTGCGGCCTTCCAGATCGGCCAGCGCAAAGTCGGGCGCTTGATCGCCCACCTGCCAGCCAACGGGCGCGGCTGCACTGGGCGTGGCCGATGGTACGATCAAGGTCGCGGTAGATTCAGCTTGGGCCGGGATCGGCGTGACGGTTAACCGGGCCGGGGTCGACGCTGCCGTGACAATTGGCGGTGGCGCAACGACGGGCGGCGCGTCACCGGCCGGTCGAGGTCGAGCGTCGCGCAAAAAAAGCACCCCGATTAGTACGCTTAGAACGATCACGATCCCCACGCCAATCAACACGCTGAGCAGGGTGGCCCGCCAAAAAGTCAGCCCACCTGACCTGGGCGCGCCCATGGGCGCGATCAAGGCCGCGCGACAGTGCGCACAGAATTTAGCGCCGGGGCGATTGGCGTGTCCGCACGTGGCACATGTGGAACCGTCCGCCGCGGACGCAACCCGCGCCGTCGCCACGGGCTGTCCGCAGCGCGCGCAAAATCGGGCATTGGGGCGCAACGTATTTTGGCAATAAGGGCACGACACAGACATGCTTTGCTCCCGTCTCATTTTCCCGGATCGCTGCCGGGTATAATGATGCGCAGCCTTCACAAATTGATCACTTAAGGAATACCATGACCCGCTTTCAACGCACGCTGATCTCATCTCTATTGGCAGTTCTATTCGTCGGCCAGCTGCTTACGGCCTGCACGTCGTCGTTGCCTGCGCCCATCGCCTTGAACACGCCAACCCAACCAACCTCGCCCACTTCCACGCCTGCGCCGACGCGCACCCGGACCGCTACGCCTACTCCTCGACCGACTTTCACGCCCACTAAAACCCCATCACCCACTCCGACGTTTACACCGACCCCCACGCTCGAGCCGTGGGTGACGCCGGAGCGGCGATATTATTTTCCGGTGCAGCCGCCGAAGATTGCGTCATACGCCAATGAGCACCACGATTATCCGGCGGCCGATATCTTCACCCCGATCGGCAGCACGGTGATCGCCGTGACCAATGGCGTCGTCGACGAAGTGAGCCGTGTCGATCGCTGGGAGCGCAAAACCAACGATGGCGCGTATCGCGGCGGCCTCTGGGTGACGATCATCGGCGACGATGGGATACGCTATCATGCGTCACATCTCTCGGCGGTCGTCGACGGCATTGAAGCAGGCGTGCGTGTTCATGCCGGGCAAATCATCGGCTATTCGGGCCACACGGGCAATGCTACGCTCACTCCACCGCATGTTCATTTTGGTATCTCGCAGCCCACCTTCCCCGGCGACTGGATCAATCGGCGCGGGCAGGTGTGGCCGCAACCCTACCTCAGAGATTGGACGCGCGGCAAAGAGGTGACGCCGAAGGTGCCGTAAAATCGTCATTGACATTCAATGATTTATGGCGAACTAATAACCAAGTTATCAAATTCAGCCACAGCAGTTGGATCACCTCCAAAAGTGGAAGCGTATAAACCTATAGCGCCGCTCGAGAAAGCAGTGTCAGTCGCAGTGGCAACTTCCACGCCATTGATATAGAAGTTAAAGATAGAACCAACCGCTTCTACTTCTAATACATTGTGTCCCCCTGGTTGGATAGCACTGCTAGGAGTGAAGTCGAGAATAGGTGTTAAACCCGCCGGAGTTTTTCGCTTGAATTCAAACTTCCCGCCTGTACTGATTCCAAAAATGTAACCACTATCATTGCGATGGCGAAAAACTACGCCAGCGGAGTTTCCTTGAGCGGTTTGCATGGGCCCATTGACTTCAATTCGTAAGTGAAAATCCCCAGCTTGCGCTGAAGGATTAAAGTAATAACTGACGATATTCTTGCGAAGAATGGATAATCGAAAAACGCCATTGACGATTTGACCCGCTGAAGTCGGACGTTCTTCGACAAGCCACCCCGTATTTGCGCTAAAGTCATCGCTAAGTATCTGCAAAATCTGAGGCGGCGTTGATGTGGCGGTTGGCGTCCAAGTTGGCGAAGGCGTCCATGTCGGTGAGGGCGGCGCAGCCACCACCACGACGACGGTCAAATTGCCAAACACTGTTCCATTGCTGACTTGCAGCTGCCAAACTCCAGAGTAATTTCCGGCCTGGCCGGGCGCAACCAGATTAACCGAGACATCGCTCGTGGAACCGGGTGGTGTGCGACTGAGCGCGACACTGCCCGGGCCATTCATGAGATCGCCGTTTGAGAAGACCAGGCGATAGGTCCCATCCCATTCGCACGTGCCGTCGTTTCTGATGCGCCACGTTTTGACAAATTGAGTATTGGAGGGCAATACCGTACCATCGGGAATGGTCACGTCGGCCACGAACGTCGGCTTCAAAATGCAGCCACCTGGCCCCGTGCCCGTGGGCGAAGCCATCACAGTAGGTGATGGCATAAGCGTAGGCGTAGGCGGTGTGACAGGCAACAGCACCACGGATGTCGGAGCAGGAGACGCGATGACCACCGGCAAGGGTGTGGGCGTGTTGGACACCAGAGTTGTTGAAGGCATCGGCGTTGGCGTACTGACCACGGCCACAGGTGTAGTCGGATTTGATATAGATGATGCGCTTAACAGCAACGCACCGATCAGGAACACCAGCAACGCCGAAACAGCCACCCACCGCCAGCGAGGTTTAATCGGTTGCGGAGCACCCTGTAGTGCGCGGCGCATCTCATCCGCCGTCTGGAAGCGCTTGTCCATTTGCAGCGACATGGCTTTCAAGATGGCAGCTTCGGTGCGGGGCGTGATAGTGCGATTCAACTGCCGGGGCGTTTGAAAGGCGGCGGGCATCGCCATGCGGTCGCCTGCCGAAGCTGGCTCCTGCCCGGTCAGCAAATGATACAGGCTGGCGCCTAACGCATAAATGTCAGAACGCGCATCGGTCCGGGTGGTATGAAAGGCTTGCTCAGATGGTGTATAAGCCCGGGTTCCCATGCCCGAAATGATCGAGGCAGTAGGAGCATTGGAAAGGTTGGAGATTTTGACCAGACCAAAATCAACCAGTTTCACTTTGCCCGCCGGCGTCACCTTGATATTGCTGGGTTTGATGTCACGATGAATGATGGGTTGTGGTTGATTATGAAGGTAAGATAATGCCCCCAACAAATCATCGGCCCAGGCCAGCACCTGCCTTTCAGACAATGCTCCTTGTCGATCAACAGATTGTTGCAGGTCTTCTCCTTCTACATATTCCATCACCATGTATTGCCGCCCGCCCTGCTCTACAAAATGGTCGGTGACGCGCGGCAAATTCGGGTGATTCAGGTTGGCCAAAACGGTGGCTTCCAGGAAAAACTGCTGTTGCGCGCGCAGCGACACATCGAAGTTTTCCTTGACGGCCACGGGCATCCGCCGCAAACGGCGGTCTAGCGCCAGATACACCGCGCCCATTCCACCGCAGCCCAACACCGTGATGAGTTCGTAGCGCTGCTGCAGAACGGTGTGGGAAGCTAACAGATCGCGCAAAGAGCCCTGGCAAAACGAACACAGTTGCGCACCGTCTGGATTGTCTTTGCTGCATTTAGGACACATTTGGGACATGGTTCTAGCTCCTGGACAGAGGTTCATCCGCACCGGCTTGATCTCCCACGCCAACACGCGGATGTCCTGTCTAGCCTAACACGCTCACTCTGATCTTTGAATTTCGGTCACGTTACAGATTGATTTCGACAGACATCAGATTCAAACCTGAGTCTCCCGCGTGGCTAACTCCCCAACGCCTTCATAATCCCCTGCGCGATCTGATTATTCGAATCGATCTGCACAGCGCGCGCCAGCGCGGCCGCCGCCTCCGTCGGTTTACTCAACGCGAGATAACACAAGCACAACTTGGCGTGCGGATCGGCGTCGCGCGGATTAGCGATGGCCGATTTTTCGTAGGCCGCAATCGCCTCACGCCACTTCTTCTGCTCCATGAAAACCTCGCCCATGATGTACCAGGCCAGCGCGTGATCCGGCGCGCGCTGCACGGCGGCCTGCAGGTCTTTGAGCGCCTGCCGGGGGTTGCCCTGCTTGCGATGCAAAACGCCCATTAAAAAGGACAATTCGCCCAAATTGGGATTGGCGCGCTGCAAGTCCTTGATCAGTTTTTCGGCCTCACGCAGCCGATCGGCCATGAGGTAGCCCACGGCCAGGCGATAGCGCACCAGCTCGTGCTGCGGCTGACGACGGTGCAGTTGCTCCAAAATCGGCAGGGCCTTCACCTGTTTACCCATATCGAAATAGATGTTGGTGAGCAGCAGCGCCAGATCGTCATTGTCCGGCGCAAGTTGATACGCCAGTTCCAGCGTCTGGATCGCTTGCGAAAATTTCTCAGCGCCCAGATAGGCCAGCGCCAGTTGAGTGTGCAGGGCCGCGTCGGCTGAATGCTGCCGTGCGCCGGCTTCCAAAAGATCGATCGTGTCGTCGTAGCGATCGAGTTGGTTGTAGCAGCGCCCCAGGCTGGTATACAGCGCGGCGGTTTCTACGCCCAGGCGATGCGCGGCTTCGTACTCGCTCGCGGCCCGATCGAACTGCTGCGCCCGCGCGAATTGATCGCCCTGCGCCACATGCTGGCTGGCCTGGCGTGGATCGATTCGCGGCGGCGTAGGCGCGCCACCGGGCGCGGCGCTGAGCGGGGCGCGACAATGCGCACAGAAGCGCGCTCCGTTGCGGGCCGGTGTGCCACAGGCCGAACAGCGGATGACAGGCGCACCGAAGGCATGGCGACAGCGCGCGCAGAAATGCGCGCCGCTGCGACACAGTGTGCCACACTGCGGACAAGTGACGCTACTCGGCGCAGGCACCATTACGATAAGAGGTGCAGCTGCCGGTTTGCCTAAAGCGGTCCGCAAGGCGGCGAGCATTTCGCCTGCGTCCTGATAGCGTTGCAGGCTATTCAGCGCCATCGCTTTGAGGACAATGTTTTCCAGTGCGGGCGTGAGACTGCGATTGAATTGACGCGGCGGCGGCAAGGGTTTGTCGGCAGTGAGCCGCTCAAAGCCATCGGGCGGCAGCTGCACGGTCAACAGGCAATACATTGTCGCACCCAGCGCATACACATCCGAGCGGGCGTCCGTGCCGCCGCCGCCGGCATATTGTTCGGGCGGTGAAAAGCCCAGTGAGACGGCTTTGGCCATCAGGTGCGTCTTCGCTTTCGGATCGATCTTAGCGATGCCAAAATCGACGAGGATGGCCTCATTCTGCGTGTTCAACCGGATGTTGGCAGGCTTAATGTCGCGGTGGATCACGGGCGGTTGCAGTTGGTGCAAATAAGCGACGGCGCCACACACCTGCAAAATCCAATCGGCCACTTTATCCGCGGGCAGCAGCCGTCGGGCCTTCTCGGCTTCCAAAGCCGTTTCCAGCAAATCGCGGCCATCGATGTAATCCATCACCAGGAAATGACTGGTTCCATCGTTGAAGAAATCCGAGACGCGCACCAATCCAGCGTGATTGAGCGAGGCCAACAGGGCGGCCTCACGCTGAAAAAGTTGCTGCGCGGCCGGGGCCGGATCGTGCAATTCCTTTATCGCCACTTTGCGCCCGGCCAGCCGGGTATCACTGGCCAGATAAACCGAGCCATACCCGCCTTCCCCAAGTTTCTTGAGGATTTGATAGCGCCCGCCGCTGAGTTGATGGCCGACCGGCAAAGTCGGATTGGATGTCATGTATCTGATCCTGTCTTTCGTCCGGATGAGTGTTTCACGGAATGGTCAAGCATTGTTCCTGAAAAATCCGATCGTTCCAGCCGGGAATACCATTCGCCCGTTTCAGCGCAGCGACCGTGATGTTGTAGTCCCACGCAATTTCCGACAAAGTCTCGCCCCACTGCACCATGTGGCACACCGGCTGGGCCGTCGCCGTGCGGATGGGTAGCGCTGTGACGGTTGGCCGGCGTGTGGCCGTAGCCGTGGCGCTTGAGCGTGTCGGAACTGGCGTGACTGTCAATACGGGCAACGGCGCGGCTGGCAAAGGCGTCGATGTGGGCATTGGCGCGACCGGAGAGCGCACCGCCTGAATGACCAGCGCCAGCAGCGCGCCGCCGATCAGCATCGCGGCCACATACAGCAGTCCAAACACGATCAAGCGCGAACGTGGCAAAGCCATGAGTTTCGCCCCTCAAACTGGACTAGAGCGAATTCCAGTTTAGTTTACGGCTTCTGGACTCGAGCCTTTAGGCGGATTCCGGCTGAAGCCTCGAGTCCGGATCGTAAATCAACTTGGAAACTGCTCTAACGACCTAATACCCGCGCTGGAACCTGTTGCAGACCAGCCTCGCGCGCAGCCAAAATGCGATGTCGTCCATTGATCACATCATAGGTGCCATCCGGCTTGGCTTCCACTGCTACCGCTTCGGGGCCGTGATACGACTCATACACATCCGCATAGCCACGCACGTATTGTCCTTGGCTATAATGGCCGATGTGATTGGATCGATCCCACTGGTGGAAGGTCTCAACGTCTGCGCCCTGCGCCAAGGCAGGTTGCATTTGCTTCAGCATCTCGGCCTCACGCCGCATGCCCGCATATTGCTCCGGGCTGTTGAAATCAGCTGCCGATCGAACATCATTGGCGTTGATGCGGCTCAGCTCGACGTTGGTTACGCCGCCCGTTCGATCGCTGGCGGGCTGTGCGTCTTTAATGCGCGACTCCAGCCCGCTCGTTTCAAATTTGTTGGCGGGTTGTTCGAATGGCTCGGTCTCCAATGAATGAGACATCGCTCTTGCTCCTGATGCTACGAAGATGATAGGGTGTTCTTATTTGAATTAGCCATTTACGGTGATGTACTACAGACACACCGAAAACCGATGTCGACGTCCCGGTTGACGGGGTCGTTCCAGCTACGATACGAGGCGCGGACGTAATACGCTACATTGATCCAACCGCCGCCCCGCAGCACACGGTTCTTGCCTGAACTTGACCCCGTCGGATTGCGATCCGGTGAACTGGCCCCACTGGGATACTTTTCGCCATACCAATCCGCCGCCCACTCCCACACGTTGCCCGCCATGTCCAAGACGCCATAGGGACTGGCACCGCTGGGATACTTGCCCACTTTTGTGGTAGCACCGACATTCTCGTTAAAGTTCAACCGGTTGGCGTCCGGTGTGGCATTACCCCACGGATAAATTCTCCCGTCAGTGCCACGAGCGGCCTTTTCCCATTCGGCTTCGGTCGGCAGACGATAGGGTTTTCCGGTCACTTGCGCTAACCATTGACAATAGGCGACCGCGTCTTTCCAGTCTACTTGTATAACCGGATGATTTTCTTTGCCGATCGGAGGCCGGCGCGTGCCTTTATCCCAATTGACTTTCCCGCTCAGAAAGACCGAGGGTACGCGATGGTTAGTCGCCTGGATGAAGGCCGCGTATTGAACCTGCGTAATAGGATATTTACCAATCGCGTATTCATCGAGATAAACTCGATGCTGGGGCATCTCGTCGGAGCGCGCGGCCATATCCTGTGTCTTGTCACTGCCCATCAGAAACTCGCCCGCCGGAATCACGATCATCTCCGGCTCAAAATTGGCTGGTAGCGCTGGTGTGCGATGTATTGTCGGCACAGACGTTAATATCTTTGCCGCTGCGGGTGGAGATTGGGCCGGCTGACTGGACGCAACTGGTCGCGGTGTAGGCGCAGGCTGGGGCTGTTGCAGAGGCGGCGGCACAGGGGGTTGACCGACTATCGGCGCGAACAACGCCGCCTTCATTTCCAACGCGCGTTGAAAGCGATTCGCTTGCAGTGGCTGTGTTGCTCTCACGATCGCTTGCTCGATATGAATTGGAATTGCCGGATTCACATTGCGCGCGGGCGGCAAATTGAAGGGCGTCATAGCTGGATCGTAGCGCGTCAACAATTCGTGCAGCGTCACACCCAACGCATAGATGTCACTCCGCCCGTCGGTCTGCCCTTTGCCATACTGCTCCGGCGGCGCATATCCCGCCGTCCCAAAGTTCGCCGTGTCCCGCGCCTGTCCCGTCTTGAACAACCGCGCCACTCCAAAGTCGATCAACTTCACCCGCTGGCTTTTGTCCAGCATGATGTTGCCCGGCTTCAAATCCCGAAAGATGATCGGCGGCGTGCAGCGATGCAAATAGTCCAGCACCTCGCACAACTGCCCCGCCCACTCCAACACCTGCGCCTCAGGCAGCGGGCCGGGACTGGCTTCCAGCACATCTTGCAGCGTCCGCCCGTCGATGTAGTCCATCACCAGATACAACTTGCCGCCTTCCGTGAAGAAGTCGTTCACCTTCGGCAGGTTCACGTGATCGAGCAGCGCCAGCATCTGCGCCTCGCGTTGAAAAGCGTCGCGGGCTTGCTGTTTATCGGCGGGATCGAGCAACGCCGCGTCGCTCAGCTCTTTGATGGCCCACACCTTCCCGCCGATGCGCGTGTCTGTGGCTTGATACACCGCGCCCATGCCGCCCTTGCCCAGTCGTTTCACGATCAAGTAGCGACCGCTCAACGTGGCGTTCGCGGGCAGCAGGCCCGTCAGCCCAGCCGGCGGTGTGCTGCCGCGAATCTGCGCGCCGCAGCTTAAGCAGAAACGCGCATTGTCGGGGTTCCGGGTCTGGCACGCCGGGCAGATCAATTCGCCGGTGATCGTTGCGCCGCATTGAATGCAGAAGCGCGCATGGTCACGATTTTCTGCGCCGCACTTGGGACAATAGGTCATACACCTTCTCCTGGTTTTTAACGGGTTGGCACGCTGCTCGAATTGTTCGGTTTCAAGCGGATGAAGCATCGCTCTTGCTTTTCATCTTTTCAGGTGAATGGACCTTGTCATTTGAACCGAGCTTTTACGACGTTGCTCCACAGGCACATCGGAACCCAATGCTATCGTTCCGATCATTAGAGCTATTTCCCTGACGATACGAGACACGGAGGTTGATCGCTCCCTGGTTCCACGCGCCGCCCCGCGCCGCGCGGTAGTTTCCGGAACCTGGCCCTCTGGGATTGCGGGCGGGCGAGGAGGCGTAATATCTTTCGCTATACCAATCAGCCACCCACTCCCACACGTTCCCAACCATGTCCAGTACCCCATAGGGACTAGCGCTTGCGGGATGTTTTCCGACCTCAGTGGCGCCGCCTGCATGCGTGTCGAAATTCACGCGGCTCTGATCCGGCTCAACATTTCCCCACGGGTAAAGGCGCTGATCTGTGCCGCGTGCGGCCTTTTCCCATTCGGCCTCGGTTGGCAGGCGATAGGATCTGCCAGTCACTTGCGCCAACCACTGGCAGTAGGTGGCTGCATCGTTCCAGTCTACCAGAACCACCGGATGGTTCTCTTTGCCTACAGGCGGCCGGCGCTGAGTTTTGTCCCAGTTGGCCGGGCCGCCTAAGAAAATCTCCGGCACACGATGATCGGTGGCTTGCACAAAGGCAAGATATTGCGCCTGGGTCACCGAATATTTGCCAATCGTGTACTCGTCAAGATAGACCCGATGCTGCGGCATTTCGCCCACTCGCGCGTTCTGATCCTGCTGTTGATCGCTGCCCATCCAAAACTCTCCGGCCGGAATCACAATCATCTCCGGTTCAAATGAAAGTGGTGGTCGCACTGTTGGATTCTGCCCGGATTGTGGCATGGCCGGTTGTGGCCGCGCTGCGGAGGGCATTACGACAGTTGTCTCAAGATTAGACTGGAACCGCGCGGCCGAGGGCATTATGACAGTTGCCTCAAGGTGAGGCTGCGGCCGCGCTGCTGAAGGCATTATAACGGTCCGATCCAGATGAGATTGTGGCTGCGCCACTGCCGGCATGATTAAGGTTGACTCCGGCCGATTGGGCATCAACAGTGCAGCCTTCATTTCCAGGGCATGTTGAAAGCGATTGGCGGGCAGAGTCTGGGTGGCCTTGCTGATGGCCTGTTCCACACGCGCCGACACGGCCGGGTTCACCTTTCGCGCAGGCGGCAAGTTAAAGGGTGTCAAAGCCGGATCGTAACGCGTCAATAGCTCGTGCAGCGTCACGCCCAGCGCATAGATGTCGCTGCGCGCGTCGGTTTGCCCCTGACCATACTGCTCCGGCGGCGCATAGCCTGCGGTGCCAAAACTTTCCGTATCACGCTGTTTGCCGGATTTGAACAAGCGTGCCACTCCAAAATCGATCAGCTTCACACGGTTGCCGCGCTCGACCATGATGTTGTCCGGCTTGAGATCGCGGAAGATGATAGGCGGGGTACAGCGGTGCAGATAGTCCAACACATCACACACCTGCCCGATCCAGCGCAGCACATAGGCTTCGGGCAACGGACTGGGGCTGGCCTCCAGCACATCTTTCAGCGTCCGCCCGTCGATGTAGTCCATCACCAGGTACAGCTTGCCGCTCTCGATAAAGAAGTCATTGACCTTGGGCAAGTTGGGATGATCCAGCGTGGCTAACATCTGCGCTTCGCGTTGAAACGCTTCGCGCGCTTGCTGGCGCTCCACCGGATCGGGCAGCGCCGTGTCGCTCATTTCCTTGATCGCCCACACTTTGCTGGACAGCCGCGTATCGGCGGCCTGATACACCGCGCCCATCCCGCCTTTGCCGACACGCTTCACGATGAGATAACGCGTGTTCAACAACGCATTCGCGGGCAGCAGCCCGGTCAATCCGGCTGGCGGCGTTGCGCCGCGCAAGGGCGTGGCACACTCGGAGCAGAATTTCGCCGTGGGCGAATTGGCGCTCCCACACGCCGAACAGATCAATTCGGCCTTCATCGATGCAGCGCACTGCTGGCAAAACTTCGCGGTGTCACGATTTTCTGCGCCGCACTTTGGACAATACACGGCCATGATCAATTGCCTCCTCTGCCCCGTTTAATGCCCGTCTGCTTGAACAGTAGCCACTGCTGAATCGAATCGCCGATGAACCAACCCAGCGCGCCCAGCAGGGCCGCGCTGATCCACAGCAGCGGGTTCAAACCAAAATCCCAGTTCCACACCATGCCGATCATCAAGGCTGAAACACTGATCGCCATCAGGCACAGCCAGGCCAATTCGCGCTGCCAGGCTTCGTCCTGATACTTGCCGCGCACTTTGGGCAATCGGCGCGTAAAGATCTCAATCAGAACGGCGCTCATGAGTGCGGTCAACAGCGTCAAGCCCAGGCGGCCTTGCGCCAGATCACCTTCAAACAGGCGCGCACCGGTAATGACCGCGCCCACCATCGAGAACACCACGTGCCCGATCGGTGCGGCGTACGAGCGTCGCGCGGCCGAGTAGATCAACGGCGCAACGATGGCGACCAGCGGAATATTGTTCCAGATCATGCGATCTTGTGACAAAAACGGTGTACCAAACCACAACGCCGCGGCTACAGCGATCAGCACGGCTGCGCCGGCAATCGCCAACTGCGTATTGGACAACTGGGCCACGGCTGCGACCAGGCGGGCAGTCGGCCGTGAAGTGCGAATCCGCCCGGCTACGCGGCCCGCGCCACTTGTCAGTGTGGCTCCACCTGGCGGCAACCACGGGGCAGGCTCGTTTGAGGCCGCCGACCGCGCCGCCACCAATGTCACACGAATTTCAGCCACAGTCTGCCAACGCTTGTTGCGATCGGGTTCGATAGCGCGCGTAATCACCCGTTCCATCGCGGGCGTGACGGACGCGTTTAATTCACGGATCGGCGGCAGGTTCATCGGCGAAGTCGTTGGATCGTAACCCGTGAGCATTTCATACAGGGTCACACCCAGCGCATAGATATCCGTCCGGGCATCCGATTGCGCCGTGCCTAACTGCTCGGGCGCGGCATAGCCCAGTGTGCCCAGGTTTTGCGTGTCGCGGGACTGTCCCGGCCGGATGACGCGCGCGATCCCGAAATCGATCAACTTCACCCGCCCGGTCCGGTCGATCATGATATTGCCGGGCTTCAGATCACGGAAGACGATCTGCTGCCCGTGCAAATAACCCAGCACATCGCACAACTCGTCGGCCCATTGCGTAACCTGCCCTTCGGCAAACGGCCGACCATCGTTCTGATGCAGCAATTCATCCAGCGGCAGACCGTCTACAAAATCCATTGCCAGATATTGCTTGCCGTTGAATTCGAAGACGTCCGTCACTTTGGGTAGATTGGCATGATCCAGATTCGCCAGCAATTGCCCTTCCTGCTGGAATTGCACGATGGCGTGTTGACGCTCTGCCGGGGGGGTGAAATCGACCTCGCTCATTTCTTTCAGCGCAACGCGGCGCTGGGTGCGCATATCGGTCGCGTCATACACTGCGCCCATACCACCCCGGCCAACCGTCTGGCGAATGAGGTAGCGATCCGCCACGGTCACGCTGGACGGTTGAAGAGGGGTACCGGCCGCGACCGGGCCGCCGGCTCGCAGCGGCGTCGCGCAGTTCAGGCAATACTTCGCCACCGCCGGATTCTGTGTGCCGCAGTTGGCACACACCTGTTTCAGCGACATCGTCGCCGAGCATTGGTGACAGAACTTAGCGGTGTCGCGATTTTCAGCGCCGCATTTTGGACAATAGATTCCCACCGACATTCTCCTGACGTAAAAATTAAACTTTGCCGAGCGGCGCACGGCAGACCGGACAGAACCTGGCCCCCGCCCGCACCCCGGCGCCGCACTTTGGACAGGTGGGTGTTTGCTCGCTGAACAGCAGCGTCATCCCGCCGATGGCGATGCGGTTTTTGTTGCGCAAGCGCTGCTCGCCCGCCACCGGCTGCCCGTCGATCGATGCCGGGGCCGTCGGGCGCAGCCAGTACCCATCGGGTTTGCGTATGACCGCGGCGTGCTGCGCGACCCTGTCGGTGCTCGCAAACAGCACGAAATCGTTGCGATCGCCGCGGCCCAGCGTCGTCTCGCCCTTTTTCAATTCGACGCGGCGACCTTCCTGTTTGCCCGCGCTCACCACGACCAGCCACGCTTCGGAGAGCCACGTAACGACAAACGTAATCAACGCGCCGATAAATGCGCCGAGCAATACGTCCGCGATGAAGCGGCTTAAAGTCCCCTGCCCCAGGATCAGGCTGATCATTTCGAACGCGCCGCCGCCCAGATAACCGCCCAGCAGCCCGCCGATCGCGCCGCGCCACAACCACGCGCGATCGTGGCTGCGCACGCCCTGGCTAAGGCCGATGAACACCCCGACCAACCCCCAGCCGATGGCGCGCCCCAGCAAGCCCAGCCCGATGCCGCTCAACGCCTGGAACGCCACCTGCCCGATCAGGCCGCCCACCGCGCCGCCGAGCGCGCCCAGCAGCGCACCAGTGCGACCGCCTACGATCAGGCGTGCCCGCGCCCGATTGAGCCAGCCGTCCAATCCGCCCAGCGCCCCGCCGATGCCGCCGCCGATCAACACGAAATAAGCCGCTGTCACCAGGCTTTGCACGCTGGCATTCGAAGCCCGCACAGCCGCGACCCCTTCACCGGGCAGCCAGCCGACCGCGCCGCCCAACGCCCCGGCCAGCGCCCCGTATAGAATCAAGCGCGTATTCATTGTTTGCCTCCCCGGCGCGCCGGCCAGATAGCCGCGTGCGGATTCCGGCTGCGCCACAGACCAAACGCGATCAACGCCGGGATGAGATAAAACAACAGCACGGGCAGCAGTTGCAACCGATCGCGCCCCGGCTGAATCAACGAGAGAAAGGCCTGTTCAGTGCCCACATCAAACACCGCGCCCAACCCGATCACCGCCCACATCGTCGTCGCGAAGTTCGACGCTCGATCCGATCGTGTCTGTTGCGAGTTGATCTGCTGCCATGAGCCGTCTGGTGATTGATGTTGTAGCAGCCAGATCGCGCCGCGCAAAAACGACTCGTCGTCGATGGGCACGCCCGCCAGTTTGTAGGTGTAGAGCACCTGCCCCGTAGCGTAGCCGTTGGAACCCAGCGACTCGGTTTCGCCCCAGCCGCCATCGCTCTTTTGACGACCACGCAGCGTGTCGATTAGCCGTTTCACATCGACGTCGTCATCGCCCACGCCGCCGGCTTTCAGGCCCATCACCGCAAAGGCCAGGTCTTGTGTCGTGCCACTCGTCGTGCGGCGCAGCCACGTCACGGCTTTTTGCGTCGCCTGATCGTAAGCGGGTTTAGCCTCGGCGCGGCGCGCGGCTTTGAGTGTCATCAACGCGCCGCCGGTCACCATCACCTCGCCTTGATCGACGGGCGCTTCTTGCTGATCGATGGGCCACCGGCCGTCGGAATTTTGCTGGCTCACCAGCCAATCGGCCATTTTGATCAACGTTCTACCATAACGCGGCTCAATAAATTCATCGTACTGGCTCAAGCCGATGCCAGCCAGCGCCGTTTCAACGAAAGGACTGACCGAAGCGCCCGGATCGAGGATGAATCCTTCCGGCGATTGAATGCCGGTGAGAAAATCAGCCAGCGTCTGGGCCGCGCGCACATCGACGGTGTAGGCGTTCTTTTTCGACACGCTCGCGCCCATCACGGCAAAACTCTGCACGTGACAGCCATAGCAGTTGTTTTCACCTTGCCACTTCACCGCCGCAGTCAGCAGATAATCCAGGCCGCGTTGACCGGCCACGCGCGGCTCGGGCAAACTGGCCGGCAGCGTCAACGCGGTCCGCGCCGGTTTCGTCATCGCCGCGATCGTCAAACCGAGCAGGATGATCAGGCCGATCGCGCCCAGCGCCTTCACACCGGCGCTGGAAACTTTTGGCAAATTGATCGGTGCGGCTGCCACGGGAGTGGCCGCCATCGCCGGGGGCGGCGAATAGGGCGGCGGCGCGCTGGGCGGTGGCGGTGCCGCAACCCGTGGCGCAATGGGCAGCGCGCGCCCGCAGCCCGTGCAAAATTTGGCCTCAGACCGATTGATTTTTCCGCAGTTTGGACAGTTCATGCTCAATCTCCATTCAAGGCTGGATGTCGCTCATCCAGAGCAGTTTTCAGGTTGATTTATGGTGTATCTGCTCCCGACGGATGGTCACATCCGCCGTTGGGGCCGCTGGATGTGACCATCCAGCAGGAGCGAAGTCGTAAATGAAACTGGAATTCGCTCTAATGAATTTCGACCAGTTGCGTTCAGCGTGATGGCGATAGCCGACTCGCCGTCACAGAAGTTTCTCCAAATACAAGCCGGCCGGATTGTTGTTCTGCTCGGCGGCGGGTTGAAAACCATGCGACGTCCAGCGCGTCATCGCGGCTGAGTCTCCGTTTGGCGTAAAGATGGTTAATTTGCTGGCGCCCTGCACCCTGGCTCGATCACCAACCTCATCCAACAGGGCCGATTCAACACCATAGTTGGGCGCGGTAACACTGGCCGGGTAAACTTTGGCCTCATTGCCGTCGACCGTGTAACGGGCCGTGCCCACCGTTTCAGTCGTGCCGTCAGGCCGAAAAACCTGGGCGTTAGCAACTGGTTGAAGGCTGTCCGCAGCCTCAGTGTTGGTGCAGATTTCACCACCCAGGTTGGCATCTGAATAGCGAAATGTGCCGGGCCGCTCAGATACATCCGAGGCGTTCTTCACTTTGCTTTCCAGATTGACTTTCTCCGCTGCGCTCGACGATTCCAGTTGCGACTTATCCGAGAAATTATCGATCTCCATGACGGCGCTCCTTTAGATTGAGATTTTAGGGCATCGACAGGGCACATCGAAAACCGATATCGCCATACCGATAGACAGGATAGTACCCGCCGCGATACGGGGCGCGCACATAATCTGCAAAATCAAACCATGATCCACCTCGCAACATACGATAGGTGCCTAATGTTGGACCCGCTGGGTTGCGATCCGGCGAACTGGCGTAGTATTTTTCGCCGTACCAATCGGCCACCCATTCCCACACATTACCGGCCATGTCCAGTACGCCATACGGACTGGCTCCGTTTGGATATTGACCAACCTCGGTCGTATCCCCTACGTTTCGGCGGAAATTCAAACGAGTGGCGTCTGGCACAGCATTACCCCATGGATAAGTACGTCCATCATCACCACGCGCAGCTTTTTCCCATTCGGCTTCAGTCGGCAAGCGATAAGGTTTGCCAGTGGCTTGCGCCAACCATTGACAATACGCGACTGCGTCTTTCCAGTCCACCGAGATCGCTGGATGGTTCTCCTTATTTGAAACACTATACGGCACACTATGCCCAGTTGATGGCACCTTGCGGCCAGTTGCTTGAACAAAAGCCAAGTATTGTGATCGAGTCACCGGATACTTATCGATTGCATATTCGTTCAGATACACGCGGTGCTGTGGCATCTCATCCGGTTGAGCCTCTTCGTCCCTCGCCTTATCACTACCCATCCAGAACTCACCCGCCGGAATTACGATCATTTCCGGCTCGATCACGCTTGGTGGTGACGGGATGACAGTCGGCACTGCTATCGGGGCCTGAGTTACAGGTGGCTGTGGCTTGGGCACAACTGGCGGCGGACTGACAGGCTTGGGGACTGCGACCACCGACGTGGGTTGCATCAACGCCGTCTTAAACTCCAGCACCCGCTGAAAGCGATTCATCTGTGCAGCCTGTGTCGCTTTGAGGATCGCCTGCTCAATGTGCGATGACACCATCGGATTCACATTGCGCGCGGGCGGCAAGTTGAAGGGCGTCATAGCTGGATCGTAGCGTGTCAATAATTCGTGCAGCGTCACGCCCAGCGCATAGATGTCACTCCGCCCGTCGGTCTGCCCTTTGCCATACTGCTCCGGCGGCGCATACCCCGCCGTCCCAAAGTTCGCCGTGTCCCGCGCCTGACCGGTCTTGAACAAGCGCGCCACTCCAAAGTCGATCAACTTCACGCGATTGCTCTTGTCCAGCATGATGTTGCCCGGCTTCAAGTCTCGAAAGATGATCGGCGGCGTGCAGCGGTGCAGATAGTCCAGCACCTCGCACAATTGCCCCGCCCACTCCAACACTTGCGCCTCAGGCAGCGGACCGGGACTGGCTTCCAGCACATCTTGCAGCGTCCGCCCGTCGATGTAGTCCATCACCAGGTACAACTTGCCGCTCTCGATAAAGAAGTCATTGACCTTGGGCAAGTTGGGATGATCCAGCGTGGCTAACATCTGCGCCTCGCGCTGGAACGCCTCGCGCGCTTGCTGCCGCTCAACCGGATCGGGCAGCGCCGCATCGCTCATTTCCTTGATCGCCCACACTTTGCTGGACAGCCGGGTATCGCTGGCCTGATACACTGCGCCCATCCCGCCCTTACCGACGCGGCGCAGAATCACATAGCGATTGCTCAACAACGCATTCGCAGGCAACAGGCCGGTCAGACCGGCGGCCGGCGTCGATCCACGCAAGGGTGCGCCACAATCCTGGCAGAACCGCATTTGAGCAGGATTGCTCACGCCACAACTCGGGCAACGAATCTCGGGTGAGAAGGTTAAACCGCATTGCCCGCAAAAGCGCGCCGTGTCACGATTTTCAGCCCCACAAGTCGGACAATAATTCATGGCTGTCGATTACTCCGTACGTAAGTGAATTCAGTAAAAGTTCAGAGAAGTTCTGACTACCGGCTGTAGACTACCCGAAAGCCTATGATCTCAGATTGCGTGTTGGGCAAATGACGAAAACGACAAGCCACGCGGACATTCTGTATACTATCGATGTAGCCGCCACCGCGCAAGACGCGATGGACGCCGGAAGCCGGACCGGTTGGATTTCTCAGCGCATGAGTGTCATAGAAGCCTTCATACCAATCGGCCACCCACTCGCGCACATTGCCCGCCATATCCAGTGCGCCAAACGGGCTGGCCCCATCGGCATAGCGTCCTACTTCAGTGGTGTGGCTGAACTGCCCGCCAAAATTCAGAAGGGTGTTGATCGGCTTGGTGTTTCCCCAGGGGTATATTCGGTCATCCGTGCCACGAGCGGCTTTCTCCCATTCAGCTTCGGTGGGCAGCCGATAAGGCCGTCCCGTTTCATGTGCCAGCCAGTTGCAGTAAGCCTGTGCGTCATGCCAGTCGATTAACACAACTGGATGATTTTGATCTCCAGGTGGGCAAGTTTTTCGTACACTATCCCATTTGTAAAACTTGCCATACTCAGCCCCGGATAACGGTAGCCGATGCCCCGTCGCCTGGACAAAGATTTGGTACTGACCCTGTGTAATTGGGAACTTTCCAATTGAGTATTGATCCAAATAAACCTTATGCCGGGGCAATTCGTCAGAACCCGCCAAGCGATCAACGACGCGATCACTGCCCATCCAGAACTCACCCGCCGGAATTACGATCATTTCCGGCTCGATCACGCTTGGTGGTGACGGGATGACAGTCGGCACTGCTATCGGGGCCTGAGTTACAGGTGGCTTGGGCACAACTGGCGGCGGACTGACAGGCTTGGGGACTGCGACCACCGACGTGGGTTGCATCAACGCCGTCTTAAACTCCAGCACCCGCTGAAAGCGATTCATCTGTGCAGCCTGTGTCGCTTTGAGGATCGCCTGCTCAATGTGCGATGACACCATCGGATTCACATTGCGCGCGGGCGGCAAGTTGAAGGGCGTCATAGCTGGATCGTAGCGTGTCAATAATTCGTGCAGCGTCACGCCCAGCGCATAGATGTCACTCCGCCCGTCGGTCTGCCCTTTGCCATACTGCTCCGGCGGCGCATACCCCGCCGTGCCGAAGTTCGCCGTGTCCCGTGCCTGCCCTGTCTTGAACAAGCGCGCCACTCCAAAGTCGATCAACTTCACGCGGTTGCTCTTGTCCAGCATGATGTTGCCCGGCTTCAAGTCTCGAAAGATGATCGGCGGCGTGCAGCGGTGCAGATAGTCCAGCACCTCGCACAATTGCCCCGCCCACTCCAGAGCCTGCGCTTCAGGGAAGGGATCGGGGCGCGCTTCCAATAGAGCTTGCAACGTTTGTCCGTCAATGAAGTCCATCACCAGATACAACTTGCCGCCTTCCGTGAAGAAGTCGTTGACCTTGGGCAGGTTCACATGATCGAGCAGCGCCAGCATCTGCGCCTCACGTTGAAAGGCATCGCGGGCCTGCTGCTTATCGGCGGGATCGAGCAGCGCGGCATCGCTCATCTCTTTGATGGCCCACACCTTCCCGCCGATGCGCGTATCGGTGGCTTGATAGACCGCGCCCATGCCGCCTTTGCCCAGTCGTTTCACGATCAGGTAGCGACCGCTCAACGTGGCGTTCGCGGGCAGCAGGCCCGTCAACCCGGCCGGCGGTGTCGAACCACGAACGGGGACCGCACAATTTGAGCAGAACCGCGAGTTGGGCAAATTCTTCGCACCGCACGCCGGACAGGTTAAATCCGCTTGCATGGGCGCCGCACATTGATGGCAAAATCGGGCGGGATCACGATTCTCGGCGCCACAGCTGGGACAATAGATCATGCACACTCTCCTCGCTTATTTGAACCGATCTTTCACGATGTGGCTCCACAGGCACACCGAAAGCCGCTGATATCGTCTCGGGCATCGGGATAGTTCCTGAAACGATTCGAGGCGCGAACGTTAATCGCTAAATTGACCCAGCTACCGCCCCGCACTACATGCACACCGCTTTTTGTCGTGTTCTGGGGGTTTCGCTCGGGTGAATGGGCGTAATAATTTTCGCTATACCAATCTGCCGCCCACTCCCACACGTTGCCTGCCATATCAAAAGCTCCATAGGGGCTGACCCCTGCCGAGAATTTGCTCACTTCAGTCGTGCCTGTGAAATTTCTATTAAAATTCGCGCGGTTTTGGTTAGGTGCGGCGCTGCCCCACGGATAAATGTGTCCATCGTCTGGGCGCGTCGCAGGGCCACGTGCCGCTTTTTCCCACTCAGCTTCAGTGGGCAGCCGGTACGCTTTGCCAGTGACTTGTGACAACCATTGGCAATAGGCCACCGCATCATTCCAATCAACCAGAACAACGGGGTGATTTTCTTTTCCCTGTGGTGGCAACTTAGTTTGTCGATCCCAGTAGTAAGGTTGGGCCCACTTCGCATCGATGTAGGGAACCGGACGACCAGTGGCCTGGACGAATGCCGCATACTGTTTTTGCGTGACAGGGTGTTTTCCAATCCAGTATTCATCCAGGTACACGCGATGTTGGGGCATTTCATTATCTTCCGCATACTTGTCTTGTCGTCTATCACTGCCCATCCAGAATTCACCCGCCGGAATTACGATCATTTCCGGCTCGATCACGTTCGGCACAGATTGAATGACGGTGGGCACTGCTACCGGGGCTTGACTTACAGGCGGTTGTAGCCTGGGCGCAACTGGCGGCGGATTGACTGGCTTGGGAACAGCAGCAACTGGTGACGCCTGCATCAAAGCTGCCCTGAATTCCAGCGTCTGCTGAAAGCGATTTATCTGTGCAGCCTGCGTCGCTCTAAGGATCGCTTGCTCCACATGCGGCGAAACCGCCGGATTCACATTGCGCGCGGGCGGCAAGTTGAAGGGCGTCAGGGCCGGATCGTAGCGCGTCAACAATTCGTGCAACGTCACCCCCAACGCATAAATGTCACTGCGCGCATCCGTCTGCCCCTTGCCATACTGCTCCGGCGGCGCATACCCCGCCGTCCCAAAGTTCGCCGTGTCCCGTGTCTGCCCCGTCTTGAACAACCTCGCCACTCCAAAGTCGATCAACTTCACCCGCTGGCTTTTGTCCAGCATGATGTTGCCCGGCTTCAAGTCCCGAAAGATGATCGGCGGCGTGCAGCGGTGCAGATAGTCGAGCACCTCGCACAACTGCCCCGCCCACTCCAGAGCCTGCGCTTCAGGGAAGGGATCGGGGCGCGCTTCCAATAGAGCTTGCAACGTTTGTCCGTCAATGAAGTCCATCACCAGATACAACTTGCCGCCTTCCGTGAAGAAGTCGTTGACCTTGGGCAGGTTCACATGATCGAGCAGCGCCAGCATCTGCGCCTCACGTTGAAAGGCATCGCGGGCCTGCTGCTTATCGGCGGGATCGAGCAGCGCGGCATCGCTCATCTCTTTGATGGCCCACACCTTCCCGCCGATGCGCGTATCGGTGGCTTGATAGACCGCGCCCATGCCGCCTTTGCCCAGTCGTTTCACGATCAGGTAGCGGCCACTCAACGTGGCGTTCGCGGGCAGCAGGCCCGTCAACCCGGCCGGCGGTGTGCTGCCGCGCAAGGGTGCGGCGCACTCAGAGCAGAATTTCGCCGTGGGCGAATTGGCGCTGCCGCATGCCGCGCAGATCAATTCCGCTTTCATTGACGCAGCGCATTGCTGGCAAAACTTGGCGGTGTCACGGTTTTCTGCGCCACATTTGGGACAGTATGCTGGCATATTCATTCTCCAAAATCTGTTGATGCTTGTTTTGTCTTTCTACACCCAGCCGATTCGGTTGCGCAGCGCGCGGCCAAGCCAACCGCCCAGAAAACCGCTAACAAGACTCGTCGACCCAATTAGCAAATACGTGTTAACTGACGAAAATCCGTAACCGAAAATTATCTCAATAACCAACCATGCCCCTATGACTGTCAAGGTGGAGGCAAAGGCCGTGGACTTGATAGATCCTTGAGGTCGGCGCAAGGCTAGAATTGCAAATCCGAATATGGGTATGCCAATCAATGGCAGCATTTCCACTAGGCGGAAACCTGAAAATAGTGGAGCCATTGCTGCAACGATCCACGCGATACTGAAGGCGCTAGAACGTCGAAAGAGGGCATAAGCGAGCGGCCCTGCCGCAAACCAGAACGCGAACCCCAGCCAACCTCCTGTGAGTGGTCCAACTAAAACCATTGCAATCCCGAGCAACAGTCCTATCAATCCTGAAACCAACACTAAAACCGTGCTAGAAGCCTGACGCCCCCCTATCGCTTGGGCCGGCCTTGAACCCACTGCCTTCGGCGTTGCGATCGGTTGTGGCGCAATCGTCGGACTGATCGTCACCGGCTGCACCACTGGATTTGGCTGAACGACCGGCGGGGTTGTGGCGGCCACGGTCGCCTTGACCGGGCGTTTAGGCGCAGACAGCAACACCGTTTTGAATTCCAGCGCGTTTTGATGCCGGTTGGCCGGCGCCGATTGCGTGGCCTTGGTCAATGCCTGATCCACATGCGCTGAGACGGCGGGATTGACACTCCGCGCCGGTGGCAAATTGAAAGGCGTCAACGTGGGATCATAGTTGGTCAACAGTTGATGCAGCGTGACCCCTAACGCGTACACATCGCTGCGCGCATCCGTCTGTCCCTTGCCATACTGCTCCGGCGGCGCATACCCCGCCGTGCCGAAGCTTTCCGTGTCGCGTTGTTTGCCGATCTTGAACAAGCGCGCCACGCCAAAGTCGATCAGCTTCACGCGCCCGCTGGCGTCGACCATGAGGTTGCCCGGCTTGAGATCGCGGAAGATAATCGGTGGTGTGCGACCATGCAGGTAACTCAACACATCGCATAACTGGCCCGCCCAGTCGATCACTTGCGCTTCGGGCAGCGGCCCCGCACTGGCCTCAAGCAGCTCGTCCAACGTCTGCCCTTCGATGTAGTCCATCACCAGATACAACTTGCCGTCCTCCGTAAAGAAGTCATTTACCTTCGGCAGGTTGTGATGATCAAGTAAGGCCAGCATTTGCGCCTCACGCTGAAAGGCGTCGCGCGCCTGCTGTTTATCGACGGGATTGAGCAGCGCGGCGTCGCTCATCTCCTTGATAGCCCAGACCTTGCCGCCGATGCGCGTATCCGTGGCTTGATAGACCGCGCCCATGCCGCCCTTGCCCAGCCGTTTCACGATCGCATAGCGGCCATTCAACAGGAAGTTCTGCGGCAGCAGGCCCGTCAGCCCGGCGGCAGGCGTGGCCGCGTGCAACGGTGTCGCGCAATTCAGGCAATACTTCGCCGCCGCCGGATTTTTCGTGCCGCAGCTGGCGCACGTCGGCTCCAGAGGCGTCGATGACGCTGTCATCGACGCGGAACACTGCATGCAAAACCTGGCGGTGTCACGATTCTCCGCGCCGCAATGTGGGCAGTATGCTGGCATAGTTTGTTACCTTTCGCTGTGGAGTAGAATCATTCTTACAACTTCCAGCCGCAGTGACCACAAAACCTCGCCTGTGGTCGCACGGGGTGCTTACACTGCGGGCACAGGAGTGACGCCGACTGGCCGCTCTCACTGCGCGGGCTCCGCCCGCAGCGCGGGCAAAACTTGGCATCAGGCCGCAGCGGTGTGCCGCAGGCCAGGCAGTTAAACCCTGCGGCAGATCGGGCCCGTTCTTTTTCAGAACTTGAGGTCTGCGCCCGGGGAGCGGCGCGTTGGCGCAGACCTACAGGCAGTACGAGCAAACCCAGTAACGGCAGCAGGCACAGCAGGCCGATAAGGGGTGAAGATTGGACCACCAGTAAATGGCTTTCCAGATAAGTGCCAGATCCCGAATGGCTACCCGTTTCGACAAGAATGCCGCGCCGGGTGCCATCGTAAGTCGGGCGCGGGCTGCGATAGGTCAGCCGGTAGTGCGTGGCAATCAAGCCGCCGATCTGATCGATAATGCCGGTAAAATCGGCACCGCTGTGAATGTCAAACCATTGCCCGTTGGTTTCGCGCGCAATTTGACTATAGTCCGAATGGGCGGGCGCGATAATGTAGGCAGTGATATTCGCCGCCTGCAGCGCTTCCAGGGTGGAATCTAATGTCAGGCGCTGATCGTTGAAGGAAACCTCTGCATCCGGCGCATCCCCGTAATGATGCGGGGGAGCGTCGGTAATCAGAATGACGATCTTCATGGCGTTGTCGCGAAACGCCATCTGCGCAGAACGTTGCAGCGCGCCCAGGCTAAACTCCGGGATCTCATAGCCGCCGCCGGCGAGTCTGATCGCATTGATCCAGCCTTTGAATTGCTGCGCCTCAGCCGTGAGCTGATTGTCAGGCAGCTCAACGCGATTGATCACATCGCCAAAATCGACCAGCCCCAAACGATATTCGTTACCACTGCGCTGCAATTTCTCCGCAAACGCCAGGCTGGTCCGCTGCATACCGTCGACCTCCTCGCCCATGCTCGTGGTCGTATCGAAAACAAAGACAATATCAACCGCACGCGTATTCCCGATACCGGCGAAACCGGTCAAGGTCACGGGCACACCGTCTTCGGTCACCTTGAAATCCGACTGAGTCAACCCCGCAACGGGCTGGCCGCTTGAGTCGGTTACGCTGACGTATAAGCTGACTTCAGGGTAGTTCGCCATGTCGGTCTGCGTAACCTTGACGATCTCTCCCGTGGCGCGTGGCCGCAGGTCAGGAAAATCGTGCAGGGTTAAACTGAATAGGATGAGCGCGATGAGCGCTATACTTTTAAGCATTGGCTGTCTTCCTGCCCCGCTAGCGTTTAGGCTCTTGCAACCTTCAACAGAACTGCAACCGCCGGAGAACACGAAGCGTCCAGCGTTTTGGTCAGCGAATGTGTCGATCGGCCAGAAGTACAGGTCTGGGCTTAATTGCCACCCCGTCCGCGCTTGATGCCCGTCTGCTTGAACAGTAGCCATTGCTGAATCGAATCGCCGATGAACCAACCCAACGCGCCCAATAGCGCCGCACAAATCCAGAGGATAGGATTAAGGGCAAAGTCCAATCCCCAAGGAATACCTACCATCACCATGGCGACGATCACAGCCATCAGACACAGCCAGGCCAGTTCGCGCTGCCAGGCTTCATCAAGATTTTTGCCGCGCACTTTGGGCAGCAAGCGCGTGAAACCTTCAATCAGCGCTCCAGCCAGCAGGGCCGCGACCAGCATCCCTTCCAGGTGCCACTGACTCGGATCGTTGCCGTAACGGCGCGCGCCGGTGATCACCGCGCCCATGATGGCAAAGGCAAAATTGCCAAACGGCGCAACCCAGGGCCGGCGCACGGCGGTGTAGATCAGCGGCGCCACAATGGCGATACTGGGAATGTTATTCCAGATGACAGGATATTGCGTCAAGAACGGGGTGCCAAACCACAACGCGGCGGCGATGACGGCCAGTGTGAGCACCCCCACCAGCGCAATTTGGTGGTTGGTCAAGCGCGCCGCGGCCTGCATCAGGCGTGCGGTCGGGCGCGAAGTTCTGATCGGCGCTGCAGAGCCGGGCGGAGGGTAGCTCATCGGCGTGGTCTTGCCGTAAGGGCCGCTCGGAACCATCGAGGGGATGGGTGAACCCGTCAAACTCAGCCGCATCTCGCTCATGTTTTGCCAACGCCGGCTGCGATCCGGTTCAATCGCCCGCGTGATGACTTGTTCCAGTTGGGGCGAGATATAGGCATTGACTTGGCGCAGCGGCGGCAGTGACAGGGGCGAGCGTGAAGGATCGTAGCCGGTCACCAATTCGTACAGGGTCACGCCCAGCGCGTAAACGTCCGTGCGCGCATCCGATTGAGCGCTCCCCATCTGTTCGGGCGCGGCGTAGCCCAGCGTGCCCAACGACATCGTATCGCGTGACTGGCCCGGCTTGAACACCCGCGCAATCCCAAAATCGATCAGCTTCACGTGTCCCATGTGTTCGATCATGATGTTGCCGGGTTTGAGGTCGCGGAAGATGATCGGCGGCTTCTGCGAATGCAAATAACCCAGCACATCGCACAACTCGGCCGCCCATTGGGACACCTGCGCTTCCGAGAAAGGCTGCCGGTTGCGCTCCAGCAGTTCGTCCAGCGGCGTGCCGTCCACAAAATCCATCGCCAGATATTGCTTGCCGTTGAACTCGAAAACGTCGGTCACTTTGGGCAAGTTGGGATGATGGAGATTCGCCAGCATTTGCGCTTCCTGCTGAAACTGCGCCAGGATGCGCGGCCGCTCTTGCGGATCAGATAACGCCGAGTCACTCATTTCCTTCAAGGCCACGCGGCGCTGGGTGCGCGTGTCGATGGCGTCGTAGACGGCGGCCATGCCGCCCTGTCCGACCTTTTGCCGGATCAGATAGCGATTGGCCACCAGCGCATTGGCAGGCAGCATCCCCGTCAACGAACTGGAGGGCGTGGGGGACAGCGAGCCTGACTGCCACTGTGGGGCAGACGGAGTGAGGCCGTAGCCACAGACTTTGCAGAAGCGTGCCGTGTCTTTGTTATCAGTCGAACAGTTAGGACAACGCATAGGGTTACATTCTCCTGATGGGATTACATGTCAACGCGCACAACAATGGCGCTGATGTTGTCTTCGCCGCCGCCCCGATTGGCGGCGGCAATCAATTGATCGGCCGCGTCCTGCGGCGTGCGTGCGCTGAGCAAAATAGACTGCAAGACGGGATCGCGCACCATCTCCCACAAGCCATCGCTGCACAACAGCAGCAGGTCACCGGCCTCCAGCGTTTCCGTGAAAACATCAACCTCCACTTGCGGCTTTTCACCCAGGTTGCGATAAATCTGGTTGCGCTGCGGGTGGGTATAAATCTCGTCGAGCGTGATCTGTCCGGCCTTGTACAGGTTGTAGACCAGCGAATGATCTTGCGTGACCGCGGTCAGGACACCGTCGCGCAGCAGGTAAGTGCGGCTGTCGCCCACGTTGGCGATGAAGGCTTGCTCACCCACGATCAGGGCCGCCGTTACCGTGGCACCCATGTTATTGCGGCGAGCCTGCGCCTGATTGAACACGGATTGATTGGCAGCTTGAAGGGCCGTCTTCAACGCTTCATCGGGCTGCTCGCCCAGTTTTTGTGTGGCGCGTCCAGATTTGCGGTTGCTGAATTCGTCAAGCCAGTCTTTCAACGAAGCGCTGATGGTGTCACTCGCAACCTCGCCCGCTTCGTGTCCGCCCATCCCATCGGCCACCATGTAAAACGCGGGCAGCGGTTGATCGCTGCGGCCCTTGGCCACTTCGTACACGAAGTATTGATCTTCGTTGTGATCGCGCACCTGCCCGGGATGGGTGGCTTTACCTGAAGTCAGACGCAACGGCGGCAGGTTGCGACCCGAGAGGTGGGTCAGCATTTCCGGCATCGAGGTGTAATTGTTTTTGGCGCCCCACAAGATCGCCACGCGCAGGGGACGCGGTAGACGCGAGAGTTTGCCCATGTCCTGTGTGTCGCGTGATAGATTGCGCCCCGTGACCATCCAGTACAAGGCTCGCGCCAGAAAATAGATATCGGACGAGATCGCTTTGCGCTTCTGCACATCATCTGCTGGGAACGGCGCGCAGGTGCTAAGGTCGGCCAGCGTGGCGATCTCGCCATCCAGCACCACGGTATCCAGGGCCGCTTTGCGCGCATCGTTGAGGGTGTAGCCGCTGCGCTGCAAACCGGCCAGCGCCCGGCCAAGTTGCAGGCCAAAGGCGATCGTGGCTTCAGGGGTCAGTGGGTGATCGCGCGGATCCGACAAGAAGTGCCAGCCTTCATTCGTCGGCGGGTCCATCGCCAGATACGTGCGGCCTTCCGGCAAATGGATCACATCCTGGATGCGGCGCACACCGGGCAATTCGGCCGATAGGTTGGCCAGCAAACCGGCGACTTGCGAGTCGTCAATGGCCAGCGAGGCTTGCCGCATCAGGCAATAACCCTCCGCTACCGGCGCGCCAGACGGATATTGCGCGATGAAGTAGCGGGGATGCCGACCCACATCCTTGCTGCGCTGGTAAGACAGGCGCGGGCGTAAATAGCCGCCAGGCAAGGTCGCTGGCTGGTCGGGAGACAACACATCCGTGGTGGGCAGACGTTGGGTGAGGGTGCGCCACAGGTTGCGCAGGTTGACGCTGATGTTCGCGCCAGTGAGGGCCGGACGCGGCTCCGCCAGATTGGCGCCGCACGCCGTACAATAAAGCGCGCCGGCACGATTGGGGGCTTTGCATTGCGGACAGTTGATAGTAGATTCCATAGGTTAGCCTCTCTTTCCATACTGCAGATGTTGATCAGTTGAAGTCACTTGATTGACCAGACGGTAAAACCTTCATAGCGTGTTTCTTCACCGCTCACTTCGTCGCCACTCATAAGACCGGTTGCCACAGATACCGTGCCCGCATTGGAGCGCGCCGACAAATCAAGGTCTGCCATCCAGGAATCGTTCACGTACAATTGACCGGCATTACCTTTGCAGATCAATTTGATAACATTCGAGCCGCCGCCGCTGACATCGAGGCTGGCAATAGACCCGGAGGCGATTGGCGCGACGCTTGCATCGCCAGTACGGTTGTATAACAGCCAATTTGAATTTGATCTCACGACGAGCATAAATTGCTGGATACCGCCTTCATCCCGAAACAGAAAACCATAGTCCCAAGCGGCAGTTGAGGCGGCAAACGGATTGTAAAATTTGGCCTCAATGGCCATGTCACTCACCTTGACTGATGGCTTATAAAATTCGATGCTAGTGTTGCTTGGGTTGTGTTTTAGTGTTCCATCAGAGGGGCCAAAGATACGCTTCTGGCTGGCCTCAGTGGTGGCGACAAAAGCCGCACGGGTTTGCGCTGTGGCGCGTGCGTTCGCTTGGGCCGTCGCAGCCGCATTGGCTTGCGCCGTGGCACGCGCGTTCACCTGGGCTGTCGCGGCGGCGTTGGCCTGTGCGGTTGCAGTCGCATTGGCTTGTGCAGTCGCAGCCGCATTGGCTTGCGCCGTGGCACGTGCGTTCGCTTGAGCCGTCGAGTTGGCGTTGGCCTGATCAATCGCCGTCTGCCGCCCCTGAAACATATTCACCAGCACCAAGCCACCCGCTATCAACAGCACCACACTCAGCACCTTCACACCCTGTCTTGATGGCTTGGGCGCTGGCGACCCTTGAAGTCGCTGCCCCGGCGCATAATACGGAGCGGTTGCCAGCGGCGGAGGGCTGATCGGCCTCGGAGCCAGTGGTGGCAATGCAGAAAGCGCGGCCTTGAAATCCGCCGTCGTCTGATAACGCCGGCTTGGCGTCAGCGCCATCGCCTGCTGAATAGTCTGCCCCACCGTGGCGGCCACTTGCCGGTTGATCATATTCGCCGCCACAACGCGATCGGCCACAATGCGCTGCACACTCTCCTGAGGTTGCTGGCCGGTCAGCAGCGCATACAACGTCGCTGCTAACGCATAGATGTCGGCACGCGCATCCGTGGTGCCCTGGCCATACTGCTCTGGTGGCGAATAGCCCGGTGTTACGGCGCGTGCGCCGATGGTGGTCTGCAAGTGCGGATCGTAAATTTTCACCAGGCCAAAGTCGACCAACATCGCGCGGCCTTCTGGTGTGATGCGGATGTTGGCGGGCTTGATGTCGCGATGGATCACCGGTGGCTGCTGGTTGTGCATATACTGCAAGGCATCGGCGATCTGGCCGATCCAATACAACGCCTGTTGCGAGGGGAGCACCCCCTGCCGCTGGATCATACTTTCCAAGTCTTCCCCCTCGATCAGATCCATCACCAGGTATTGCCCCTGTCCCGGCACTAAGAAGTGATCGTTCACGCGCGGCAAGTTGGGATGACTGAGAGAAGCCAGCACTTGTGCTTCGCGCACAAATTGCCGCCCGGCTTCCGGTGAAGTGTCGAGGTTTTCCTTCAGCGCACAGGTCCGGTTCAGGTTCAAATCCCAGGCTTTGTAGACTGCGCCAAAGCCCCCCTGTCCCAACAGTTTGACGATACGATAGCGCGTGTTGACGATAGTGCCAGTGGCTAGTGTCATTTCATCCTCAAATCAGACTTTCAATTGAGCGCCACAGCCATTGCAGAACTTTGCGCCCGGTCGGAGGCTTTTACGGCAGTGCGGGCAGACATTTGGCGCAGGTTGAGCGATCGGCGCGGGCGCGTAGGGTGTGCCGCACTTCGCGCAGAAGCGCGCCTCGGCGCGGACCGGCGCATGGCATTTGAGGCAGGTTGCAGCTACCGCCGTTGGACGCGGATCAACTGGCCGGACTACCGTCGCCGGCACAGCTCGCCGCCTGGTGAACGCCAGCGGCGCGATTAACGCGACCAGCAACGGCAAGATCAGCAATAGCCCGGTGAGCGCGTTTGAGCGGACATTCAACAGGTGCGTCTCAAGATACTGCGATCCACCCGTCGCCCCACCCACCGTCACGTCAATGCTGCGACGCGTGCCGTCATTGGTTGGGCGCGGGCTGCGATAGGTGATGGCGTAATCGTGCTGCATACCGACCGCCAGCGATTCATACAGAGCCTTCAATTGATCGGCCGTCGGCACGGGGTAAAACTTGCCTGCTGTTTGTTGGGCGACCTGGGTTAGACTTTGCTCGTCGTAGCCACCCAGGCCGGTGGCCTGGGAAGCGGCATCCGCAACCCGTGCTCCCAAACCAATGGCATACACGGGGATATCGCGACGGTGCGCGTAATCGGCCGCTTCACTGACGGACACACGACTGGCATTGTCAAGTCCATCGGTTAAGATAATAATCGCGCGACGACCGGTAACGGTCGCGAACAAATCGACCGCCTGGTACAAGGCATCACGCCAGGCCGTGCTGTCGTCCAGATCGATGCTCTGGATGGCCGACTGCAGCTGCGCTGGATTTGTGGTAAACGGCTGCATGACCCGTGCTGTTCTGGCAAAGGCAACGACTGCCGCTTGATCTTGCGGTCGCATCAAATCGACAAAGGTCAGCGCGGCCTGTTTCGCGCCATTCAATTTGCCTTCTTCATCCATGCTGCGGCTGCGGTCGATGACCAGCGCCGTGGCCAGCGCTACCTGCCCGCCTCCCTTAAAACCGGTGATCTGCACCGGTGCGCCATCCTCAGTAAGCTTGAAGTCAGCCTGCTGAAGTCCGTTGACCACCTGGCCGCCCGCTCCGGTGACGCTGACGTAGATCGTTACCTTCGGGTAACGGCTGTTATCCACCTGGGTCACCTGGACGGTGGGGGTATCATCTGCCCGGGCTGGCGCAGTCAGCGTCAGTAAAAAAGTCGCTATCACCACTAGATTAAGTAGTCGCACGCTTGGCTCCTTGTGGACGGCGTTCAGCGCGCCTGGAAGACGACGTTGATATTGCCCACGGCGATCGTATCGCCGTCATTCAACTTCTGGCCAGACGGCGGAATGAGGCGTTGATTGACCAGCGTGGGCGCGCCGCCAGCAGTGGGTGCCGGGGTGATGAGAAAACCATCGGGCCGTTTGAGCACGATAGCGTGTTCTCTGGCCACGCCCTGCCCGCCCGGCAAATACACTTCGCAACCGTCGTAGCTGCCCAAGCGTGCCCGTTCGACGATGCGCGCTTCATTGCCCGCCCGCGACCCGCTCTTCACGACGAGCACGCCTTTGTCGATGACGCGCGCGATGAATTCCGTCGCCGCGGCGGTGATGCCGCCCAGACTCGCGCCGATGAGCACCAGTCCCAGCGCGCCGAGGAAAATCTGCGCCGCGCCGCTATCTTTCAAGAAGACCTGGGTCAACACTTCGTAAATCAGGCCGCCGATGAAGCCCGCCAGTGCGCCGCCGACCGCGCCGTAAGCCGCGCGCTTCATTTTGCGTTCCACCAGTCCTTCGCCGATGCCGAGGAAGAGGCCCAGCATGGTCCAGCCCAGGGTGCGACCCACCAGACCACCGCCGCTGGCGATGAAGGCCAATTGCCCGATGAGCAGCCCGGCCACGCCGCTGATCGCGCCTGCCAATCCGCCCAGCGCCGCACCGATGAGCGCACGCCGGGCCGAGCGCTTGATGACGACGCCATCCACCATGCCGACCGCACCGCCGATAAATAGGCCCGCGCCGGCGCCGACAAGCGTCGTGGCGATCCACAGATTCCAGTTGGCTGTGGGAAATAGTCCGACCACAAACCACGCTAGCAGACCACCGATCGCACCGAAGACCGCGTTATAGTAGATTTGTAACCGTTTGGACATAGAGACCTCCTTCAGTTGAAATGCGGATGGTATAATCAAGCTAAGTTAGACACGGGAGTAAAACGATGGCGACTCAATCTGCCACCCTGATACATCTTCAAGATTTACTGGCCGACCTGCCGCCCGACAGCTTGAGCGTGGTCGAGCAATTCGTTCAGTTCTTGCGTAATCAAGCGCAACACGGCCAATCGCTCAAGGTCGTCGCCGAGCGGCCAGCGTATCTGTATCCGACTGTGCCGTTGCCCGCTGACAGACTGGACGCGCTCATTGGCGTTGCGCCCGCCGTCGGCGGCGACGCGCTGACCGACACCGAGGCGCTGTATGACGGAGCCTGAAGACATGGTGATCGCCATTGACTCATCCCTATTGACGGCGCTGCTCGTGCCAAATGATGTCTGGCACACACCGGCCAGCGAGGTCTGGCAAGCCCTGAAAACGCACGAATACACGCCCGTTTACTTCGATTGCGTGGCGGCCGAGTCCATTAGCACCATCGCGCGCCGATTGCACGAAAAAGGCTGGGCGGCGCAATTCCCGGCCCTCATCGATCAGTTGAATGATCGAGTTCCGCCAGAGCATATTAACTGGCTGCTGCCCGATGTGCCGCGTCTCTATCCCGCCGTGCTGGACTTGATGCGTTCCTCCTCCGGCGAATTGAACTTCAACGATGCCTTGATTGCCCTCGCCTGCCGCGAACGCGGCATTCCTGCCATTGCCAGTTTCGACGGTGATTTTGATCGCGTGCCGTGGCTGCGCCGTGTAGCCGCCCCGGCGGATGTGGGCGGGTAAGACCGGTTGGCGTTTGGACATAGAGACCTCCTTAAATTTCTGATACAGGAGCCAGCCATGCAACTCGAAGACTACTTTGACTTTCTCGGGCCGAATGACATCCGTCTCAAAGGCCACCGCATCGGCATCGAGTCGGTGCTGTACGAATACCTGTTTCGCGAGCAAACGCCCGAACAACTGGCGCAGCGTTTCCCGACGCTGACGCTGGAGCACATCCACGCGACGATTCTCTATTATCTGCACAACCGCGAGAAAGTCGATGCCTATCTGCGCGACTGGCTGGACTTTGGCCGCCGCGCTCGCGCCGAGCAAGATCGCAATCCGCCGCCGGTCGTCGTGCGCCTGCGAGCTTTGAAAGCCGAACGGCAGCCGGCCCTTGCCACGCCATGAACGACCTCCGGTATCTGCTGGATGAGAATGTCGATCCGCTGTACCGGCGCGAATTGCTGCGGCGCGAGCCGACGCTGGTCGTCTGGAAGATCGACGATGTGGCCGCCCCGCCCGAAGGTACGTCGGACCCCGATATTTTGATCTGGTGTGAAGCGAACGGTTTCATCCTCGTCACCAATAACCGCCACTCGATGCCGGAGCACTTGCGCGATCATCTGCTGCAGGGCTGGCATGCTCCGGGTATTCTGGAACTGAACGCTGACCTCGGCGTTGGCGTGATGCTGGACGAATTGGCGCTGATCTGGGCCACGTCCAGCGCCGATGAGTTTCGCGATCAACTGGTCTACCTGCCGTTATAGCTGATCAGCTTGTGCTCCGCGTCCGCGAAGATGCCGGGCGCTTTTTCTGCCCGCGTTCGCGCGAGCGATCCCGCTCCACCTACCCGCCCGCGCGACGCGGGCTAGGAGCAATGAATTCCAAAAATTTTCGCCGCGCTTCGCGCGGAAAGACTTGATCAGAAAAACAGAAATCCAGAAATCAGTCCAAACATGGAAAGTTAGCGGGCACACCGAAAACCGCCGAAAACGCCCCGGTTGTCGGGGAAGTTCCAGATACGGCCCGAGGCGCGGACAAAGGCCGCTTCAATGTTCCAACCGCCGCCCCGCAGCACACGGTATGTGCCTGAACTTGGCCCGGTGGGATTGCGGGCAGGCGAACTCGGATAACTGTCATACCAATCGGCCACCCACTCCCATACGTTGCCCGCCATGTCTAATGCACCATAGAAACTGGCCCCGGTAGGGTACTTGCCCACTTCCGTAGTATCGACCACATTCTGGTTAAAGTTCAACCGGCTGGCATCGGGTGTCTCTGGCCCCCACGGATAGGGGCGCGGGGTGACGACCAGCGTCGCCTTCTCCCACTGCGCCTCGGTGGGTAAATCCCCGCCCGCCCATTGGCAGTAGGCCGTCGCGTCGTTCCAGGACACGTGGATGACCGGGTAATTCGCAAACTGCGCAGTGCCATAGTAACTGCTCCGCGTGTTGGACCCAGGTGATGGCGGGGCTTGACACTTACCTGCCGCCACACACTTGGCATACATGGCGTTAGTCACTTCCGTCTGATCGATGTAGAAGGCGTCCAGATAGACCGGATGAGGCGACTTCTCGTCACCGTTACCATCGTTGCTGCCCATGGTAAATTCCCCGGCCGGCACGTACAGCAGCGTCATGCCGTCTTGATCGGACACTTTCGAGGAAGCGGGAACCACTGCGGCTGGCGTGACGGTCGGCGCACGGGTGATCGGCGGCGGGGGGGTGTGAGTCGAAATGGCAGGTTGTGCAGGCGCTGGCGTAGCTACTGGCGCAAAGGTTATCTGCCTCAGCGCAAAGATCAGCACCGCCACCACCGCCAGGCCGACGACGATCCAGCCCCACGGCGGTTTGGTCACGGCCCCACCGCGCGGATACGACTGGGGCAGCGGGGTGGGTTGGGGCGACGGGGTCGGCCTCGGCGCGGGTGTTGGCCGCTGTGCGGGCGCGGGGCGCACAGGCACGGGGTGCGGCAAGGACGTTTTTAGCGCCTGCCGCAGTTCAGCCATAGTCTGGTAGCGGCGCGTGGTGGAGATTTCACACGCCCGCAAAATGGCATCGTTGGTAGCTTGGCTAATTACTGGCGCAACCTGGCGCGGCGGGATCAAGATCGCATTGTTTGCCACGCGCTCTACACTCTCTGGCGGCTCCTGTCCGGTCAGCAACGTGTACAGCGTTGCGCCCAGCGAATACACATCGCTGCGTTGATCGGTCTGGCCCTGCCCGTATTGTTCCGGCGGCGAATAGCCCGGCGTCACCGCCCGCGCGCCCACCGTGGTCTTCAGCACCGGATCGAATATCTTGGCGATGCCAAAGTCCACCAACACGGCCTTGCCTTTAGGCGTGATCTTGATGTTGGCCGGTTTGATGTCGCGATGAATGATGGGCGGCTCTTGCGTGTGCAAATACGTTAGCGCGTCGCAGATTTGATCGATCCACGCCAATGCTTGCGCTTCAGGCAGCGCATGACCGGTGCGGTTCAACATCGCCTGCAAATCCTCGCCCTCCACAAAATCCATCACCAGATATTGGCCCAGGTTCGGAATCACAAAGTGATCCGTCACGCGCGGCAGGTTGGCATGGCTGATGTCGGACAGCATTTGCGCCTCGTGCTGAAATTGGCGCTGCGCTTCCGGCGTCATATCCAGGTTTTCCTTGATGGCGACGGGCCGGTTCAGGTTCACGTCCCAGCCCTTGTACACCGCGCCAAAGCCGCCCTGACCCAGCAGTCCGGCCACGCGATAACGTCCCTGAATGGTTTGACCTTGTGTCAATGTCATGGCTTATCACCTATGTAGGGGCAACCCTCGCGGTCGCCCAGAGGCCGACGATCCCGGAAAGCGCTCGGCTCCCCGTCCCCGGGGAGCGCCTTCGCAGAAGGACGCCCTCGGGGACGAGGGCTGTGAGCAGACCCGCTCCGTCAAGGCTTGGCGCGCAAGTCCAGCACCGCGCCACCGACGATGACCGCGTAGGCCGTTAGAAACCCGATTAACCCCAGCTGGGGATCGATCTGCAACACGCTCATATCAGCGCTAGACTGGCCGGTGCGCAGGCCCAGCACCTTAATCAACAACGCGCCCAGCCCAATTCCCACGGACGCTAACGCGATGATGGCGCCCAGCCGGTTGGGCAACTTCCGCAGGAAGACCAGAGCACCCACCACCAGGCAGGCTATCGCCGCCAGCAACATCAGAAGCAGGATGGGTGAAGCGTACTCGGTAAACGGAAACGTCGTGTTGAGGGCTGTCGGAATCTCACCGCCAACCGCCAGGTTCCAGCCGCTGACCGACATGAGCTGCTGCCCCCGACACGAGACCGAAACCCACGGCAGGAAGAACAGCAGGATAGCGGCGGCCCCGGCCGGCCCGATCAGGCGATGGCCCTTGCCTGTGTTGGTGCTCGCTGCCGCATAGTTAGCCGGTGGCACATAGGCCATCTCCGTCGACGGTGGCGCATACGGTGGCGGGACCGCGGCAGGTGATTGCGCTTGCGGCCAGGCCGGTGGATACGCAGGCTGTTGCGGCTGCCAGGCTGGCGGCTGCTGGGGTTGCGGCGCAGGGGCAGCAACCGGTAACGCCTGTCCACACCGGAAGCAAAACCGCGCCCCGGCGCGATTGGGGGATTCACACTTTGGGCATCGAGTTTCCATCAGAGCTCCTTTTCCAAGATGTTTTTGAAAGATCAGTGACGTCTGGAATACCATCCCAACAGCAGCCCGCCCAGACTCAGGCTAAGACCCAGCCCCAGCGCGAAATTGCCTACACCCAGGTTTTGACTTTCTTGTGTCGCGGTCACCTGCGAGATCGCGCCGCTGGCCGCCGACATGCCCAACACAGTCGCCACGGTAGCCGCGATGATGACGACGCTGATGATCGCGGTTTCCGGGCGGGTGTGCATAGGTGCCAGATTCAGCCAGGCTACCGCCAGTGCCACCAGACCCGCACCCAGACCGAAGAAAAAGTTACCGATGCCCAGACTCTGGCTTGCCAGGGTCGCCTCGACTTGCGACTTTGCAGCGGCGGCGGCGACGCCGCCCAACAGGGCCGCGCCCAGACCAAACACTAGCAGGGCGATTGCACCAATCCGCAGTGCGGGCGAGGAGGCCGTCTGGGTAGCGGGAAATATCGGGGCTGAGACCGCTCGTGCGGATGTTTCGCCCGCCACCGGGACCGCGTTCAGTAAGATCAGCACCCCATCGGGATCGGCCTGGCGCGGATCGATTTGGGCCAACACCACGGCCTCTGCCTTGGCCTGCGCAATCGTGCGCGCGAGGGCCTGATACCGCTGGGTCACACTGCGCTGTTGCGTAATTTGATTGAGCAGTGCCAACGCCGCCGCGTGCTGCGGATCGACCGTCAGGATTTGCCGCGCGGCGGCTTCGGTTGCATCCCACTGGCCCAGTCTCAGGTACTCTTCGGCCCGCCGCTGCCAGGCTTGCAATCGATCCCGACGGGCGATCTGCGCGGCGTTGGCCAAGGCCACCCTAAATTCCTGCGCCGTCTGATAGCGTTGATCAGGCGACAGGCTCAAGGCTTTGTGCAGCGTTTGCCCGATGACGGGCAGTACCAGAGGATTGACCTGCTGGGCGGGCAGCAGATCGTCGTGGATGGTGCGCTGCACGCTTTCCTGCGGCTCATGGTTGGTCAGCAGCATGTAGACTGTCGCGCCTAGCGCGTAGATGTCGGTACGCGCATCCGTGGTGCCGCGCCCATATTGCTCCACCGGCGAATAACCCGGCGTCACCGCCCGCGCGCCCACCGTCGTTTTCAGGCGCGGATCGTATATCTTGGAAAGACCAAAATCGACCAGCACCGCTTTCCCTTGCGGCGTGATCTTGATATTGGCAGGCTTGATGTCGCGGTGAATGACCGGCGGGTTTTGTCCATGCAGGTAAACCAGCGCATCGCACACTTGATCAATCCACGCCAGGGCATAGTCTTCGCTCAGCGGCGCGCCCAGGCGATTGCCCATCTCTTCTAAATCCTCGCCTTCGACGAAGTCCATGACCAGGTACTGCCCTTGCCCCGGCAGCAGAAAATGATCCTGCACGCGCGGCAGGTTGGGATGTGTGAGGCTCCCCAGAATTTGCGCCTCGTGCTGGAATTGCCGCTGTGCTTCAGGCGAAGTATCCAGATTTTCCTTGAGGGCGACGCATTTGTTCAGGTTCACGTCCCAGGCTTGATACACTGCGCCGAAACCGCCCTGCGCCAGCAGTGCATCCACGCGATAACGGTTTTCCAGAATTTGGCCGGGGGTCAGAGGCATTAGCGTATCTCCCAGGTTCCGTTGTTATAAAACATATAAGCTGCACCATTGCTCGACCGCAGCAAAAAGCCGCGCTCAAAGTTCTGCATCGCGCTGGTGTAACTTTCTTCGCAGGTGGTGGCCTGTCCCAAGCCCTGCCGGATGGCGGAGATGTCGCACCACATCATGCCAAAGCCGCGCTGGGGCGTGGGCGGACATTGCGACGGTGTATCTGGTGCAGGGCACGAAAAATCGGGACTGCCTTCCACGAACGGTGCGTGCCTGAAGATTTGCCACGCGCCGCTATTGAACAAGACCAGCGCTTGCCCTGTGTCGATTGGCTCGCGCCAGAACATCGACCCGCCCGCGAAGTTCTCCTGTGCCACTGCGCCATTCACCACGCGGCCTGTGGCGCAGCCGAGGGTTCCCTGCACCTCCGACCAGACGGCAGCAAATGGCCCCGTAACCGGTGGACAGGCGGGCGTCGCCGTAGGTGAGGGCAGTGGTGTTACCGTCGGTGGTAGTGTAGAAACGGGCGTCACCGTGACGCGCAATGTTGAAGTCGCACCGGGCGTCGTCGTTGCGGTCGGAGTGATGATGGCCAGCACGGTGGGCGTCGCCTCTGGCTGACCGCTGCGCGCAGCCAACCCTGCGATCAGGCCGCCGATCAACAACAAACCGATCACCGTGCCACCGATCAGCATGGCCCTGTTCCGCTGGGCGGGGGACATCGGCGCAGGGGCTTGAGAGGTTGCCGTCGTTAGCGCCACTTGAAATTCGCGCACGCTTTGAAAGCGCTTGGTCTTCGACACATCGCAAGCCCGCACAATAGCCGCATCGACACGCGGGCTGATGCTGGAGAGCAGTTGCTGCGGCGGCGTCAAGGACAAGTTATTGGCGATGCGCGTCACACTTTCCGGAGGTTCCTGGCCTGTGATCAGGGTGTACAGCGTCGCGCCCAAAGCATAGACATCGCTGCGTGGATCGGTGCTATCCGCGCCATATTGCTCCGGCGGCGAATAGGGCGGCGTCACGGCCCGCGCGCCGATGGTGGTCTTCAGCGCGGGATCGTAAATTTTGGAAATGCCAAAATCCACCAGCACGGCACGGCCTTCCGGCGTGAGCTTGATATTGGCCGGTTTGATGTCGCGGTGGATGATGGGCGGCGTGCGCGTGTGCAAATACTCCAGCGCCGCGCAGACTTGCGTGATCCACGGCAGCACCTGCGCTTCCGGCAGAGGCCGACCAGACCGATCGAGTATGGCTTGCAAGTCCTCGCCCGCGATAAAGTCCATCACCAAATATTGACCTAACCCCGGCACAAAGAAATGATCAGTGACGCGCGGCAGGTTGGGATGACTCACATGCGCCAGCAGGATCGCTTCTTGTTGAAACTGCCTCTGCGCTTCCGGCGAAGTATCAAAATTCTCTTTGATAGCGACCGTCTGGCTGAGGTTGAAATCCCAGCCGCGATAGACCGCCCCAAAGCCGCCCTGGCCCAGCAGCGCGTCAATGCGATAACGGTTTTGCAGAATTTGACCGGGTGTCAGTGTCATGATTTAAGTCCCATGCAGCGCAAATTGGCAGCCTGCACTACAAATTCCGTCCGCATTTTCCGCAAAACTTCGCGCCGGGCCGCAGCGGTGCGCCGCACTGTGGGCAAGCCGTGGGCTGCGCCGCGAGAGCAGGCGGCGCAATCGTTTGAGCGGCCCCGCACTTGTTACAGAACTTCGCACCGGGCTTGAGCGGGGCGCGGCAGGTTGAACAGCTGGCTGGCTGCACGACGGCAGGCGGCGGCGCAAACGGTGTCGTCGGCACATAGGGCTTCGCAGGCTGCGGCCCCTGCGGGTAATTCGGTGGATAAGTCGGCGACGCTGTCGGCGGTGTCCAGGCGGTCGAAGCTGCGGGCGCGCGCCGCTTCAGAGCCATTGGAACTACGGCGGCCCCCACCAGCACGGCCAGAAATACCAGGCCGATGGCCGGGCTTGAGGCGATGTTCAAGAGATGCGGCTCAAGGTATTTGCCCGTCCCGCCGCCCGATTGGCCTGCACGGTTCACGGTCACCGCGATGCCGCGCAGAGTCCCATCGGGCGTTGGACGCAGCGTGTGATAGGTCAGGCGATATTGCGAAGCGATCGTCACGCCGATGTCGTTAATCAGGCCGGTAAAATCCGCGTTGCGGTTGATGTCGTAAAATTTGCCGCCGCGCTCGCTCGCCAGGCGTTCATATTCATTGCTGGCGGGCAGACCGTAGCCGGGCAAATCGGCCAGATTCGGGCCAACCACATAGATCGTGGCGTTATTGCGTTGGAGCTCGGTGATCGTCGAATCGAAGGTCAAATTAGACAGGCTGCTGCCGTCATTGCGATAATGCGGCGGCGCATCAGTGATCAGGATCAAAATACGCTGCGCCCCGTCACGAAATTTCATTTGCGCCGCGCGCGCTAAAGCATCCAGCGCCAATTCCTGATCGTCGCCACCGCCGTGAGCATAGAGTCCCTCAATCCAGCGCTTAAATTCCTGCGCATCGGCTGTGAGTGAACTGTCAGGTTGATACACCTCCTCCACGGCATCCAAAAAAGTCACCAACCCCAATCGATAGTCGCGTCCCGAATTTTTCAGCTTGTCGGCAAAGCGCAACGCCGTCTCTTTCACACCGTTAATTTCGCCTTGCATACTGCTGGTCACATCGAAGACAAACACAATATCCACCGGGCGCGAGTCGCCGATACCGGCGAAACTTTCAATCGTCACCGGCTGGCCATCTTCCGTCACTTGAAAGTTTTCGGACGCAAGACCCGGCACCGGTTGACCACTGGCATCCGTCACCGTGACGTACAGATTGAACAGCGGGTAAGCCGAGGCATCCACCTGAAACGTGACGCGGAAATCGTCGGCGGCAAATGCTGGAACAGTTAAGCTCGCCAGGAACAAGACGATCAATAACGCTTGATAGAGTCGCTTCATCTTAGCCCTCCAAGTATTTGGAACAGATACCAGCCCGCCAGCAACACCACGCCCGCTTCGCCCAACACGACGGACGCCAGCACGACCCAACCTACCAGCACCCGCCACAGCGAGGGCATCGCCTTCACGCGGACGGTGATCGTTTGTGAAGCCGCGCCGGCGCTCACGGTTAACCGGCCAGCTTGGCCGGACGCAGACACAACCAGCCGCGGCAGCAGCTTCCGGCTGGACCACGCTACCAGCAGCACACCCAGCCAGCCGATTAGCAGGATGGCCGCCCCTTGCCAGATGGCGCGGATTCCAAATCCGACCAGCAGCCCTAAACCGATCAACCACCAGGCTTGTCCGGGCAGGCGCTTCAATTGATCCAGAGTGAGACGCCCAATATCCGGGGGCGTCTGCGACGCTTGGCCCAGCGGCAGTTTGCCGGTCTCGATCGAGACTTCCACCAGGCCGCCACTGCGAACTGTGCTGGGCATGGCCACTAGCCAGGGATCGGACGCCGCAATCTGCGCTGTTGCGCCCTGAGCAGTGGTGACCGTAAAAGTCTTTTTCGAGGGCGCCATGCTGCCTTTCTCCACTGGTCCAAAATCGAACTGGCTGACGGAGACCTGCACGGCGTTCCCCGCCGCCGCCGCTGGCGGTGTGGCACTAGGGACTTGCGGCCCGGCGCTTGGCACCAGGCCCCCGCCTTTTTTTGGCGCGGCCGGTTGCGCTGGCGGCTGCTGACCGCTGGCGGGTTTTTGACCACTCGCGGATGGTTGACTGCCGGCGAACGGTTGACCGGTCAGTGCTGCGCTGAATTCCGCGATGGTCTGAAACCGTTTGGTCGCATCGACATCCAGCGCCTTCTTGAGCGCATCAATGACGCGCTTGGAAGCTGAGACGGGCGGACGGCCCAAGATCAGGAAATCAAAGTTAAACGGGTTCTGTGTCGGGTCTTTTCCCGTCAAAAGCTGGTGCAGCATCGCGCCCAGCGCATAAACATCTGAAGCCGGACTGGTTTCCACGCCTTTCTTGCCGTACTGCTCAGGCGGCGCGTAACCGTCCGTGCCAAATTTAATGGTGTCGCTTTTCTTCTTGCCCCCCTTGAATTCGCGCGCAATGCCAAAATCGAGCAGCTTGATCTGACCGCTGCGGTCATCGATCATGGCGTTGGCGGGCTTCATATCCCGGTAAATGATGGGCGGCGTCTGGTGGTGCAGATAATCCAGCGCATCGCACAACTGCGCGGCCCACGGCAGTACCCGCGCCTCTGGAAACCCGCCGGGGCTGACCGTGAGCAGGTCTTCCAACATTTTGCCCTGCACCAAGTCCATCACCATATAATGTTTGATGCCCAGCTGAAAAGAATCGTAGACTTTGACGATGTTGGGATGATCGAGCCGGTGCAACAGATCGGCTTCGCGCTGAAACGCGCGGATGATCTCGGGCCGATCGCTGACGGGCTGCAATTGGGTTTCGTCGATCTCTTTCATGGCATAGCTCTGCCCGTTCGTGATATCCACCACCCGATAGACTACGCTGCCCATGCCGCCGCGCCCGATTTCTTTGACAATCTGGTAGCGCCCGTTGATGGTTGGCCCGGTAGGCTGCACGATAGATGACCCGCCAAGGGATGCGTTGACCGCTGCACCGCAGAGATAGCAAAAGCGCTTTCCTGGCTTTAACTGCGGATGTCCACTGAGGCACACACCATGCGCTTGATTCGGCGTCAGGACTTGCACGCCACACACGTAACAAAATTTGGCGCCGATCTTGGCCTGGGGATGTCCGCGCACGCATAAGCCGTTGAGCGGGTTGGCGCCTGCTTGCGCCGCCAGTGGCATCGCCATTTGCGCGCCGCAGACGTAGCAAAACTTAGCATTCGCTTTAACTTGTGGATGACCGTTGAGACACACCAATTGAGTCATAGTCTTATCCTGTCACACTGAAACCACATAAGCCGCCGGGCCAAATCGCACGACGGCGCGATCGCGCAACACATCCGGCACGGCGGCGACGCAGTGCTCGTCGGCAGGCAAGCCGGTCGGGCTGAGGTACGTGCCGTTGTCGCTGTCCAGATCGCGCACCATCCAGTAATCGCCCTGGCGAAGCAGTTGAGCGTGATGCCGTGAGACGGCCGGGTGTCGGATAATCACGTCGTTATCGTCGTCACGTCCCACCTGCAGCGTTTCCGCGTTTTGCAGACGAATCAGCGGGATAGAAAAATCGTGGCCCAGCGCCACCAATGCTGCAAAACGAGGCGGTTGATAATCAGGATCAAGTTTCTTTGTGACGCGGCGCGGTGCATTCAAGGGCGCCGTGCCAAAGGGCGATTCCAGTCCCAACAGGCGTGGGATGCGCTGGATCTGAGGCAGCGGCAGGCGGATGCGACTGGATGAACGCAGCGTCAAGGCGGTGAGAAAAGCCGATAAGCCGACTGCTTGCACCGTGCGCGGCCCAGGTGTGATATAGCTGCCTGGTGGCAAATCGGGATACAAGACGATATACGAGAAGATGTCGGCAAAATCGCTCGGGGGAAAGTCGGCCCGCGGGGCGAAGTCGGCTCGGTGTGTGATCAGCCAGTCACGCCAGTCGATGTAATGAGTTTGGGTCTGGCGGTAAGGGTTGAGCCGATCGGCCTGGAGAGGAATACGCGCACCATCGGGTTTTAGCGCGTGCCACGGACCTTGAGATTGGCCCTCGATAGGATCCCAAGCCTGAATGACTTGGGCCAGAAATATTCCATCGGACTTCAGGACGATCAGGGCCACCTCGTCATGTTGGGGAACGAGACGGAAGTAGCTGAGCAGAACAAAGTGCTCGGCGCGCGCGGCGAGGAAGTCGAGGATGCCGACCAACGCCTGTTGTAGGGGCGCTGGTCGCGGTTTGCGGCCATACCACACTTCGGCGGTCATCAGTTGTGCCTCCCAGACGGAGAATTTGCAACGCGTTCGGCGGCGCTGCCACAAACTGGCCGACGCCTGACTCAAACGCAACTTAGCCAATGGCACGATGTCTGGTCAGCGACTCAACCTGCCCCCGCGTAGTTGGTGCTGTGTCTACTCTATATCAATGCAACTGCCGTTCTAAATCTTGCGCGTCCCTCAATCCAATTTCTGCGTCAATTTGCGCGTGTTGTACCGTGCGGCCTTGGCGGTTTCCGGCGCGATTTGTCCCTGCTGTGCTAGTTGTTGCGCCTGATCCTGCATGGTCTGAGCCAGCTCGGGTTCGCCCATGTCCAGCAGGCGGGTAGCAGCCGCTTGCAGTTTGCGGGTTGCGCCGGGAATGTCACCGCGCTGCGCATCTTCCAAAGCGCGCGTCTGTAACTTGAAGGCCGTCACGCGTTCGACGATGTTCATCACACGTGGATTGTGAACTTCGGCCACCGGCCCGGCAGTATAGTTGATTACCACATCCTGCCGCACGGCCTGCCGCGTCAGCCCGCCCGCCGGATCGTCATAGGCCAGCAGCAATTGCGCCAGCCGGTACCCCCCCGGCATCGACTTCGGCGGCGTCAGCAGTTCGAGCAGCAACGCGGGCGGCGCGTTCAATTCGTAATCGCCCAGGCTCAAATTAGCGCTGCGATCCTGCATGGGCAGTGTGCCCAGATGCGCGATAGTGGGCAACACGCGATGCGCCGCGCGCACTTCCACGCCCTGGCTGACGTTCAACTTCAATTCTAGGTTGCGATAGGCGATGGACTGCACGGCGTTGAGTTCCTGTTGGAAAACGGCGGGGATTTCCGCCGGGTCTTCGATATTGTAGGCATGGCCGCCCGTGTCGTCGGCCATGGGGATCATCAAGTCTTCATTGAAACTGCCGCCCAGACCCAGCGTGCTGATGGAGATGCCAGCCGTTTTAGCCCGCTGCGCCAGGACGCGGCAATCGGCTTCGTCCAGCGTAAAGCCGTCGGTCAGCACGATCAGGCGATTGATCGCCGCCGGATTAGCGCCGCGCTGCAATTCTTCCAGGCCGAGCGCCAGGCCGCGCCCCATATAGGTATCGTCGCCTAATTTCAGGCCTTCAATCTGATCGATGCTGGACAACATCCGGCGGCGATCTCCGGCCGAGGATAACGGCAGCACGTTCACGGCTTGCCCGGCAAACACGATCAAGGCGCACCGATCATTAGGGCCAAGCGCTTCGACCGCGCTGCGCAGAGCCGTCTTGACGTGATCGATGGCACGCGGCAGGCTTTGCAGTTCACGCGGTGAGACTTTGTTGGGATCGACACGCAGCACGGAGACCCCGTCGACCATGTGTTCGCGCACATAGCCCAGATCGATCCACTTTTGCTGCAAGGCCAGCGGCGCAATGCGGATCAGCATCGAATCGCTCTTGTCGACGACGAGGCCCAGCTGCACCGGCATTCGCGCGGCGCCGGCCTGCCCCCCGCCCGTCTCGATCAACAGGTACAGCAGGCGCGGCTGATTGCTCAGTGGGACGCTGGTGGTGTTAAGTGTCGATGTCAGTGAGAGTTGAGAGGTCATGGTCCTATTTTCCGATCCTGCTGTAGCGCGTCGCCATCGCCGAGTTGTTGTCAGTCGGCGTCAAGTCAGTTAGTACACTTTAACCCCGATTTGTAAAAGATGTCTTCTGCATATCTTTGTCCAACGCTATCCACAACGATTAGCTTGAACGGAATTTGATTGCCCAAGGCTGTTACTAGTGAGTAGTCAACACTCCCGGGTATATTCAGCCCGATTAAAGTCGTATCGTTATAGTAATCATAGGGCGGGGTGCCGCCATGCGCCGTAACGTTTAGAGTCACTTGTTGTTGTTGGGTTCCCTGACAAATGGCGCCAGCATACCAACTGAAATTGAGCGGCTGACTACTCGGAGGTGCCTGGACGAGAGTCGCCGCCGGGCGCGGTGGCACAGCCGTATTTGCCTGTCGAGGAACAACTGTGGGCCTCGGTTTTGAAGTCGCCGTCAATGAAGGTTCAGGGCTTGCCGTCATGATCGGTTCTGACGTAGCGGTATCACGTGGCATGGGCGTGACTGTGGGTTTACGAGTCGGCGTTTCGTTCGGTAATACAACGACAGTCGGTGAAGCAGCGCTGGCCTGTGCCGGAGCCGCTGGCGCAACAGTTGGCGGCAAATCGGTAGGCCTGCTAACAGGAGTGTCCGGCAATGACGCAGCTGCAGGTTGTCGCGCCGCAGCCGCCAGCGCCAAGACGACCAGGAGCGCTGCGGCAACCACCATGGCAAAAACCAGCGACGTATTTGATCGGGTTGAGGATGGCGCAGGCTGGGCAATGGGAACAGGTTCAACGATACGCTGCGTCGGCATAACGGTTGGCCTCGTGTTAAGCGCCACGCGCAGTTGGCCGGCATCGGCGAAACGGCTCGTCGTCTGGGTTGACATGGCTCGCTGAATCGCTGATTCAACAGACGGCGAAATGTTCGGGTTCAGTGTGCGGGGGGGGATCAACTGGGCCGCGCCACCCACCAGCGCAATCGACTCCGGCGGGGTTTCGCCGGTCAACAGCACATAGAGCGTCGCCCCCAGCGCATACACGTCCGATCGCGCATCGGTTGTGCCCTGCCCATATTGCTCCCAAGGTGAAAAGCCCGGCGTCACGGCGCGCGCGCCAATCGTTGTCTTAAGATGCGGATCGTACACTTTTGACAAACCGAAATCCACCAACACGGCTTTGCCCTGCGGCATGATTTTGATATTAGCAGGTTTGATGTCGCGATGGATGATGGGCGGTGTCTGCGTGTGCAAATAAGCCAGCGCGTCGCAGACCTGGGTCAGCCAGTTGACGGCGCGGGCTTCATCGGGGCGTGCGCCGCGCTCTAGCATCGACTGCAAATCTTCGCCCTCGATGAAATCCATCACCAAATATTGACCCTGGCCTGGAATGAAGAAATAATCGCTCACGCTAGGCAAATTGGGGTGCCGCAGCGCGCTCAGAATCTGCACCTCGTGCGTGAACTGGCGTTGCGCTTCAGGCGTCGCGTCGAGGTTTTCTTTGACGGCGACAGGTTTATTAAGATTCAAATCATGCACCCGATATACCGCGCCGAAGCCGCCCTGTCCCAACAGCGCATCGACGCGATAACGGTTCTGAAGCATTTGTCCAATCACCAGTGACATGTTGACTCCTTTTACGCCTTGCGTTTAGCCTGCGAGCAGATGAGTGCCATTCTGAACGAACGTAGTGAACGAAGAATCTCTCACGCTCCCACAGGCGGCGCGCAAAGCGAGACAGGCCGTCACACTTGAGTCCAAAACTCCAACAACGCAGTTCAAAATTCTAATTTTGCAGTTCCCTATCTTAAAAATTACGGCTTCGAACTCCATGAATGCAGTTTAGAACTCCGGCAAAGCAGTTCCAGGCTCTTATTGACAAGATGCCTACCTGTTCAATTATGGTTCTGAACTCCACGTATGCGGTTTCCAACTCGAACTTTGCAGCTATTGACCTCAAAAATTGCAGTTCAGAACCGCGTCAATGCAGATCAGACCTGCGCGTGACGCCCCCTCTAACTCCCCGCCTTGCAGGGGGAGAACCGCTCTCCTCCCCTGTCGCTGCACTTTTCAGCAACGGGGGAGGTTGGGAGGGGGGCAGTGTACAGGTTTTCAAAGTCGCTAATGCGGTTGTAGAGTTGGGTCATAGGTTGCCGTCTCAAGACCTCAAAGGTTTTACGTGCCGGAGTACCCGGCCTGACAATGAGCTAGAAAGTTCAACTTACCTCGCCTGATCATCTGGTGAAACCTTTGAGGTCTACCAGCCCGGTCTGTCACTACGCGATCGCCTGAAAATTCTGCGCGACCGCGCGAAGCGCGGATCAGACTTGATCAGAAAAACAGAAATCCAGACGCTTCGCGCAGTTAAAACATGGAAAGTTAGCGGGCACACCGAAAACCGATAACGTCGTTCCGGTCGCCGGGGCCGTCCGCGCTACGGTCCGAGGCGCGGACGAAAGCCGCTTCATTGACCCAACCGCCGCCCCGCACCACGCGATAGACGCTCTTAGTGGTGTTATCTGGATTTGGCGCCGGCGCACTGGCGTAATATTTTTCGTTGTACCAGTCGCGCACCCATTCACATACATTGCCCGCCATGTCCAACGCGCCATAGAAACTGGCCCCCGTCGGGTACTTGCCCACCGCCGTGGTATCGCCGACGTTTTGGTTGAAATTCAACCGACTGGCGTCGGGCGCTTGATCGCCCCACGGATAGGTGCGCCCATCGTCGCCGCGCGCCGCCTTTTCCCATTGCGCTTCGGTGGGCAAGTCACCGCCCGCCCACTTGCAGTAAGCGGTGGCGTCGTTCCAACTCACTTGCACCACCGGATGATCCGCCAGCCCATTAAGATTACTATTCGGATTCGGCCCGCGCGGAAGCTGCCAGTCGGCCCCTTGGGTGTCACTCCACGATGTGAACGTTATGGCCGTTGTATCAAATACGTTGCCACTGCCTTGTTTCTCGGCGTCAGTCTGGTAATTCGTTGCTTTCACAAATTTCTGGAACATGGCATTGGTCACTTCCGTCTGATCGATCCAGAAGGCGTCCAGATACACGGTATGCTGCTTTTCATTACTACTGGCGTCGCCGCTGCCCATGGTAAATTCGCCCGCCGGGACGTACAGCAAGGTCATGCCATCGGTAGCGACGCGGGGCGCTTGAGCGGGCGGCGCCAACAACCTCGACGCCAGGAACAAGGCCAGCAAGCCCAACACGGCCAGCCCCACCAGGATGGGCACTTTGGTCGACGTTGGCGAGGGCGGACTTGATGCAGTTGGCGGGCGCATCACGACCGTGGGCGGCATCCTCGGCGGTGCGGACAGGGCCGTCCTGAATTGCCCCGCATTGGCAAAACGGCTCGTCGTCTGGGTTGACATGGCGCGCTGAATCGCTGACTCAGCGGACAGCGAAATGTTTGGGTTCAGTGTGCGGGGAGGAATCAACTGTGCCGCGCCGCCCACCAGCGCAATCGACTCCGGCGG
>PMCF01000158.1 GCA_003154115.1 Anaerolineae bacterium | reverse complement strand
CGCCGGCGGGATGGCACGGGTGAGTTGAGCCAAACCACGATTGCCGAACTGGTCGCCCATGAGGTCAAGCATTTCATGCGGCCGTTTGTCCCGGAGTCGCCCTTGATGCTGCGTCTGGAACGACTGGCTGAAGTGCGGGGTGTGACGGCCCGCGATCTGGCGTCGCAAATTTTGGCGGATCAGGTGAAGCAGTTGGAACTGGAACTTCAATTGGCCGGAGTCAACCCGGGATGAGAATTCGCGTCTCACGCCGCACCCTGCGGCTGATCGGTCGGGCGGGTTTGTGGGTCGCCGTACTGGGCGGCCTGACCGGTGGCCTGTATCTGATCGGCGTGAACATCACTCCACGCACGATAGGGCAGCGGCCGATCCTGTATTCCCCGGCGGTGCGAGCGGCGCTGGATTACCGCAGTCGAGTCGAAGCGTGGTTGATCACGCTCGATCAATTCGATCAAAGTTTGGCCCGGTTGATTGACGAGACAGCCGGCGATCGGAATGGCGACCTGTACGATCAAAGCGTGCGGTCCGCTGAGACGATCGATCGCAGTGTGCGGCTGGCGCAGGACACCACGCTGGTGGCAGCGCCGACGGCGTTGGCCGATTTGAGGCAGCAAGTCATTGCGGCCGGGCTGGCGTATGTGGCGGCGGGCCAGGCGGTGTCGATCCTGATCAATGCGCCCACGCCGGAAAGTCGCGCGGCGGCGCAGGCCGACCTGGCGACGGCCCGGCAAGCGTTGGAGCTGGTGCGGAGCAGCCGGTGGTTCGCTCAGCCGGTGGCAGTGGCGATACCTGATGGCCTCTGAACCGAATGGCGCCCAGCCCGCCGGGGAGCCGGCCAGCATCATTGGCGACCTGCAAGATCTCCTGAAGGCGGCCTGGACCGTCCAGGAGGTGGCCGAGACGCGAGCGAAAGAGGCGCGGGAAGAATTGTTTCGCGTCGCCAAGGCGTTGTGTGCGTCCACCCTGGATCAGCAGCGCCAGGCGGCCGAGTGGGAAACGAAAGTCCTGGCGGATTTGATCATTTTTGAAGTGGGGCGGCAGCGAGACGAGCTGGTCTGGCTGCGCAGCGCACAGCAAACCGGAAAAACCGAGGCGGTGCACCAGATTGAGGAACTTCAACAGCAGCTCAAAACCTGCCAGCATGACCTGCAGCTTAGCCAGACCGATCTGGCGCAAGCGCGGACTGAAAAGGAACAACTCAGCCTGGCGAATGTGGGTTACGAGGGCGAGATCAAGCGGCTGGGCAGTCAGAGTCGTGAGCGCGATCGGCGGCTGGCCGAATTGAGCGCGACCCAACCGGCGCCCCCCCTCGTCGCGGGTGACTCGATTCCTGAAGAGCCGTCCACGGTGGTGGCTCACGCCGACTGGCCTCGCTGGCTGCAGGAGTGGTCAGAAACTGAGATGTTCGGGCGCGACGCTGATCTCTTACGCGTCATCGGCTCAGCGGTCGAGTGCCGGCGTGAAGAGTTGTTGAGTCTCTTTGTCAGGCAGTCGCGTGACCGCGAGCGCTCGGCGGGCGCAGAAAAGAAAATGCTGGCGCGCTTGATCAAGATGGAACTGGTCAAGGCCAAAGCCGTCAAACTCTACCGTGGAAATCCGCCCGATCTGCTGGCGCTCCTGCCCGGCGGGCTGGAAGCCTATCGGCTGATCTATGGCAGCGAACCGCGTCAAGTCTATGAGGCTTATCGCGCCGCGCATAAAAGCGACGATCAAATCTATCTGGTGCTCCAAACGATCGATTTTTTCGAGCGGGCGGGCTATCACATCGAACGCTTTCCGGCAGCGTCTCACTTACCCGACGGCTCGACCTTTGCGCCCGATCTCATCGCGACGCGCGGTCGTGAGCGGCTGTCTCTGGAAGTCGAGACCGGCTCCTATGCCAACGGAGCCGAGCGCGATCGGAAATGGCGCATCATCGCGGCGGGGACCGGCGGTCAGGTCTACATCGTGACCCATAATCGAACGAGCATGACTAAGTTGAAGAGCGAAGTTCAAAACATCCGCTATGCGCAGCCGGTCAGCATCCGCTTGACGAATCTCGAAGACGCGGCGGCGCTGCCGCCGGACCGCTCGATCTGGTTAGAAGAGCGCCCGGCGAGTTAGCATTGAGATTCAGATAAGCCACCGGGTTGATCCGAGGCGACTATCTGCGACCTGGCCTGCGCAAGTTCGCGGCCGGGCAGACAACGCCACTCAGTGCGCTAGCCGGTGATCGGCTACAGAATAATTTAGCACTCCATTTCGCATCTTGCGTCGAGCAACGGGCCGGCGCGCTGTCCAGAGGATGCGAGCACCTCAGCAGTCAAAACAGGCGGGATCGCCATTCAGGCGGTCACTGCCTGTTTGCTTTTCCAGACAAGTTGAGTGCAGTGAGGTCAAGTCATGACATTGGCAAAGCGGCTGGGACTGGCCCTGTTCTTTGAAACCCTTGAAAACGTGCCGCTCTTTCTGGGCGGAGTATTAGCGGTCTGGTGGAGCAGGCCGGGTCAGCTGGGCTGTGCCATCGGAGCGGGCGTGCTGGGCAGTGGTCTGGGGGCAGTGGCGATTCACTATGGCGAGCCGTATGAATCACCTGGCTTTGAAGCGACCTGGCGCAAGACCTTATTCAACTTCGTCGCGTTCGTGGTGTGCACCGCCGTGACCTGCGTGTATTTCTGCCTGGTACGCCAGGCTGGCTGGTGGGATGTGGTCGTGGGCTTGCTCTTAGGCCTGTTGTTGACGGCACTGGAATCGCCGTCGTTTACCCACTGGTACCGCTGGTGGAGGCATGCCGCTGCAATGATGCTGGCGACAGGGTGTGGGGTCGTAGTGGTGCGGGGATTGGTGTCGCAGGATTCGCTCGACGAAGGGGTGGCTGTCACCTTGGGCCTGACCGTGGTGCTCAGCGTGCTGATCACCGGCATCGAATACTGGCCGCAGTGGTATCGCGCGCGCGCGAAGTCGAAATCTTGAGAAGCAGGGTCTTAGCATGAACCCCCCGCTGGGCGACATTCTGATGATCTGGGCCAACGGCTTTTTGGCCACCGTGTACTGGGTGTGGGAGAACGCAGCCGTGTTGCTCACGATCGGGCTGGCCTGGCTCATCCTGCTGCGTTACGACCGCGAAGTGCGCCGGGTTGCCGGCGAGCGGACCCTGCGCTACGGCCGCGGACAGATCGTGCGCGCCTCCCATCGATCGCATTACGAGACCCTGGCGGCCTTGTTCCTCTGGGTGATTGCCGCGCTGTTGATGGCGCCGCCGATTCCGTTTATCGGGTTGCTGATGTGGGCGGCGTTCTGGGCGGCGCTGCGCTGGATTCCGCAGGAACGCGAGCAAATCCTGTTCCGGCAGAAAGTGATGATCGCCATCTATGCCGGGTTGTTGCTGGTCTTTCGGATCGTCACGTCCTACACCTTTGACGCCGGACAGCTGATCACGATGATGGGCGGGGACGGCGATGCGGCGGGGGTGTTTGCGACGGTGCGCGGCAGTCTCGTGCCTTACGCGGTCCTGGTGTTGTGGGCGATGTATCCCCTGGGGTACTTCGTGACGATTGGGCAGCGCTTCATGGTCAATCGCGGCAGCCTGACCCGGCCGGGCCAGACCGTGGCGCAGACCCTGGAAGACCTTCGCACGCGTGGCGAGCGATGAGTAGGAGGTCTCAAAGCCGAGGTCTCAAATCCAAAAACCGAGCCGATTTGAGTCCTTGCGGCTCATGAGCGAGGTCTCAAATCGGGGAGTGAAGTCTCAAAGCCGAAAAACGAGGTCTCAAATTGCTTAAGGTGAGGTCCCGAATCCGAAAACCGAGGTCTCAAATCGCTTAAGACGAGGTCTCAAATATTTGAGACCGACACAGGTCTATCGTCAAGAACTTTTGAACAGGTAAAAATCTCAATTTTGTTTTCGCAGAAACAACCTATGTCTATCTTAACCCAGCCACGCCCACTCCACAGCCTCCGCCCGGCACTCCCGGATGACCTCACCATTGCCAAGAATGGGCTGGTGATGGCGCGCGATGCGCAGGGCCAGGCAGTGGATGAACTCGACCATCTCTGGTTTCAGGTGGTGGAGCGCGAAGCGGGGCAGGCGTACGCCGGCGTCAAAGTGGTCAAACTGTTGATGCTGCGCTATCTGCCCCAGGAAACGAAGAAAGACGCGGGATTGGTGGCCAAGACCAAGGCGGCGCTGGTGGGACTGTACAACACGCAAGTCCGCTTTGACGTGGTGCAGGTCGTGGCGGGCATGTTTGATCCGCCGATCGGGATCGTGCAGTGTTACGGAGTGGCCGCGTTTGAACCGACGTTAGAGGACGCCCTGGAGCAGGCGGAGTTGGGCATGGCGGCGCTGCAAGGGGTCCTGTCGAACTACATCCAGAGCCGCTTCGTCCCGTTGGACGGGCAGAAAGCGGCCTGGTTGTTGGCGGCGCTGGGCAAGATGCCGCATGCGCTGGTCGCGATTGGACATCCCGATGCGCGGCAGAACGCGCGGGGCGGCGGGCGCGAGACGCCGGAAGAGCAATTGGACCTGGCGGGGCAAAGTGCCTACACGCTCCAGCAGAACGAGATGTTGTTTCGCGGCATGTCCCAGGTGGAAGAAGAATTTGTGTTCCTGTTGATCGCGCACCGGGTCAACATGCACGCCATCACTCAGATGCTGGCCGGCATTTCGGGCGAAGCGAGTGTGTGGGCGAGCCGGGTGACCGGGATGAAGGGGCTGTCGTTTGGCGTCTCGGTGCCGATCATGTTGAGCGGTGGTCTGGCGCGCACGGCGGGCACGAACTTTGCGGAGAACTCCGGGCGGACGGCGGGGCAGAGCATCGGTGACAGTCGGACCAACACGCACACCGTGGGCGTGGCGAACACCGTGGGACATGCCGACACCCACTCGGTCTCACACGAAGTGGGCACATCGCACACCGAGGGCAATACCGTCAGTCTAGGGACCGGCACGAATACGGGCACCGCCCACAACACCGGGAAGAGTGAGAGTTGGGGCACATCGCACACCGATGGCACGAACGAGAATTGGGGCACGTCGCAAACGAACACGCACACCAGTTCAGCCGGTGTGAGCACCTCGCACACTCAGGGCGCGACGGTAACCGATAGCGTGGGGAAGAGCGCCGGTCAGGCGGCCGGGGTGACGAACACCGTGGGGAATACCCACGGCGCCAGCGTCGGAAACAGCGACCAACATAGTTCGAGTTGGCAGGCGGGAGCGTCGGCGCAGCACGGCGCCTCGGATTCAGACACATCCAGTTGGGCGCTAAGTCATGGTGGATCACAGGCGACGGGCGTCCAAGCCAGCGGTAGTGTGTTGGGGATTGGCGGGGGCGGCAGCCAGACGGCCACCGAAAGCATCTCCGGGACGGACACGAAAGGACACAGCGCGGGAACAAACCAGGGCGTGGGTGTTAGCGCCGGGGTAGGGGGAAGCGACGGATCCGGCCACTCTTCGTCAGTCAGCAATAGTCAAAGCCTCAGCACCGCGGGCAGCCAGAGTGTCAACACGGGGGTGAATAGCGGCCATTCGGTGGCGCGTGTAAATACCACCACCACCGTGGCGACCTCCTCCTCCTCTGACTCGTCGTCTTCCGGCACCTCCCACTCCGTGGGCGTGTCAGCATCCGATAGCAAGTCACACGAAACGGGTGTTTCGTCGGGAGATACCACCAGCCAGGGCGCTTCGCAAAGCCGGTCCGAGTCGCATTCATCGGCGGATACCAACAGTGAATCCTTTGGTGAATCGTGGGGGGAGACCAACTCCTGGTCGCGCACGAAGAGCGTTTCGGATGCGGCGGCGGCCGGGCAAACCCGCGGCGTGAGTCTGGCCGAGACCTTTGCGACCGGCATCGGGCGCAGTTTGAACACGGGGAGTTCGCTGGGCATTAGCGGCGGCGTGGTGCCGAGCCTCAGTGCGAGCAAGTCATATAACTGGGTGGACGCGCAGGCGCAGCAGGTGGCTGAACTGTTACGCATCCAGGAAGCCCTGCTGGTGCAGGCCAGCACTGACGGCGGCTATCTCACCGACGTGTACATGCTGACGCGCACCAAGAAGGGGCGGGCCACAGCCGAAACCTTGCTGCGGCAGGCTTTTCATGGTTCGGAGAAAGTGGTCACGGGCTTCCGCACCCGTCAATTGAATGGCGCGGAGCAAGCCTACATTCGGCAGCATGCGTTGGCGTTCACGCCGTCCACGCGGATTGAGACGATTCCGGGCCAGTTGGAAGCCTACAAAGACACGACCTTCCTGCCGCCGGACAAACTGGCCGCGCTCTTTGCGCCGGGCCTATTCGAGCGGGGGCCGGCCGTGACGACGGAGGAGCGCATCCCGCCGTTCACCTTCATTCCCGACCTGGCCGGTGACGCGCGTTTGGGCCGGTTGTGGGATGTCGAAACGGCGACGTTGACGAAGGCCGTGCTGCGCCTGTCGGAAGACAAGCACATGCACACGGCTTTTTGTGGTGACACGGGTTTCGGTAAAACGGTGGGCGCCGAGCGTTTGTGTGTGGAAGTGGTGAATCAATGGCATCACCGCGCGGTCGTGTTTGATTGGGGTCAGGGCTGGCGCAAGTTGTTCACCAGTCCGATTCCCAAAGAGCGGGTGGTGATCTATCAACTGCACGCGCGGGCCGTGAATCCCTTGCGTTGGAACCCGCTGCAGATCGGACGCCGCATCGATCCGGACACGCAATGGCGGGCGACGGTCGAACTGATTGCGAACGCCGGCGGGCTGGGACCGAAGCAAGTGAGTTATCTGCTCAGCGCGTTGCGCAAGGTGTATGTCGAACACGGGGTCTTCACCAGCGATCCGGATGTGCAGGGGCACGACACCTGGGGGGTGATTCGGAATGGCAGCGAAGCCGCCGCCACGAGCGCGTCGATCGGCGATCCCCTCAGTGGTCTTCAGCCCGATCAATTACAGGCCCTGGCCGTGCAGCGCAGCAAAGACACCGACATCGCCGATTGGGTCACGGCGATTGACGAACGGTTGAACGGGACGTTCAAACGCAAACCGGACGGCGCCCTCGTCATCGGCGCGAACGGCAAGCCGATCCGCGAGCCAGACGGCATGGGCAAGAACGATCCGAATCGCGCCTCACTGGAAGCGGCTGTGGCGCGCATGGATCGCCTGACGCAGGGCGTGATTGGCCGCCGCTATGCCAAGGGGCCGGGCTCGATTGCGATTGAAGATCTTGGGCTGTATGGCACTGAAGGCGATCAGTCCCACGGGGAGGCTTCGCTCTGGGGCGCGGCGGTGTTGGAAGGCGGCGCCGAGTTGGATGTCTTCAGCAAGTCCGTGCTGCTCGGCTTAATCGCGTGGCACTTGTACAACGACTGCGTCATTCGGCGGCGCGAGAGCATCGGGCGGAAACTGCCTGCGCTCAATCTCTTTTTCGAGGAAGCTAACAAGATTTTCACCGGGGAAGCACCGCGCGGCGATGGCAATCAACCGCCCAGCGTGGCCGAGCAATTCCTGCCGATGTTCACCGATGGGCGCAAGTATCGCGTGTACTGTCACCCGATTTTACAGTCGGTCAGTCTATTGCCGGAAGTGATCCTGTCCTCGTGTGTCAATCTCCTGGTGGGCCAGTCGAAAGGCGCGAAGGACCGCGATGCGATTCTGGCGCACCTGGCGAAATCGGAGAAGGGCTTTACGGACGAAGAATACAAGCGCTTCGTCTCGCGCATGAAGGTGGCGATGACGATTTGCAAGTTGGGCTACGGGCACGAGTTGTGGGAGATCGGGCCGATGCTGACTGAAATCGATCAGATTCCGGCCAGTGAGCCCACCGATGAAGATTTACGCCTCTGGTACCGTCGCGCGTTTTTGAATGCGCCAACGGCGGCCGGTCTGGCTCAATAGAAAGGATGATGGACAAAGATGGCTGTGTCACCCGTGGTAGACCAAGTAGACCAACCAGTTGATCGACGGGCGTTAGCCGCGCCGGCCCCCGTGGCGCCGTTGGCCCTCGTGGCGCAGTCGGCCCCGGTGCTGTTGGCGGGTGTGATCTGTCAGGACGAGCTGCGCTCGGCGCGCACTGGGCGGCTCACCGTGTGCGACCTGGCCTATGTCTGGTCGACGCCGGCGCTGCCGCTGCGGATCGATCTGGACGTGGTGACGTTGTGGTGGATTCGTGCGCTCGATCACGCGCACCGTTTCGTCACGCGCGTGCGCGATCTGGACGGCGGCGTGCTGGATCTGGTGGAACTTGAGATCGCGTTTGAGGTGCTGAGCGTGCACGAGCACATGGCGCGCTTTGTGGGGCTGGAATTCAAAGCGGCCGGCGTGTACCGGGTCGAGGTGCTGCTCGACGACGAAGTGGCGGGCACGTATCCGTTGTTCGTGCAGGTGGCCTCCGCGGACCCGGCCGGTGTGAGGATAGGTGACTGATGACGGACCACAAATTCACGATCTGGTTGAGCGTGGTCACCGGCGCGTTGGTGGTGCTGATCATCGGCGTCATTGTCGGATTGGCGGCGGTGGCTTCAGACCTGGCGCAGTTGGCCGAGCAAGTGACGGCGTTGATGTTTGGCGCGCCGGCGAACGGCGTGATCGAGCAGTTGCCGCCTCTGAGCGGCGGTGTGCCGAAGAGCGCAGTGAAGTCGGTCCCAGATACATCGGTGGGGCCCGTCAACTTCAAAGCGCAGATTGACGACCTGCGCACGATCTCGAAAACATTGCGCGTGGGCCTGACCGTGCAGTTTTCCGGGCCAGCTGACCTGCTGTATCAGCCGCCGATCGTGCGCGACGCGCAAGGCGCGACGTATCGCATCACGCCGGACAGTTTGAAGGCGGCGCGTTTTGCGCTGCTGGATCTCACGACGGCGGGGCAGGCGAGCGGGGTCTTTGTGTTTGAACCTGCACCGGCGGCGCAAGGGGCGCTGACGTTGGTGTTCAACCCTGAGATGCCGGTGGGCGATGTCGTCGCGCCACACATTGAAGTGCCGCTGCGCAAGGACTGATGTTTCCACGGAACAGGAGCGCCTGATGACGAACAGAAAGAAAACATCCAGACCCTTTCGCCCGCTGCCGTTAGTGACGGCGCACACGCCGACCGGTGAAGAGGCGCAAGCGGGCTTCACCGGCGAGGATATCCAGGGCATGTTGACCAATCCGATTTATGCCGGTCTGGGGCCGTATCCCGCTCTCATCGACGACGAGCTGTACGTGGCCGCGGCGGCGCGCCTGATTCGCGAGCAAGGCGCGGAGCAGTTTTTGGTCAACCTGCTGGCCGTGTTGCGTGAAGCGTTTGGATCACCGTTTGACCAGGGACCGGAAGCGGAGCAGCGCCATGCCGAATGATCAACCCGAGACCGGCCCCGGCGTGTATGTGATTGGGATCGATAAGGCCGAGAATACCGGCCCGATCTATGAGGCGTTACGGCAAGCGGGTTGCGTGTGGCGCGGCCAGGCGCTCTCTCTGAACGAGGCGCTGCGGCAACTCGACTTGGTCAAAGACGCGATCAGCCTGGTGGTGGTCCGCGCCGATCTGGCGCGGCGCGGTGAGGAAGCCGCTTTGCTGGAGCCGCTGGCCCGTTGGCCGTTGGTGGTTCTGTTGGGCGTCACCCGCGGCGATCGGCAAGCCGACATCGCCCAACTGCCGAATGTGCGTCAGGTGTTCGTGGTGCCGCCCTACGATTTCCACACGATGGCAGCGCTCGCGGCGAAGAAGTCCGGGCCAACGGAGTCCGTGGTTCCTCCGGTGGTCGCGGCGGAAACGCCCACCCGCGCCTCAGCCGTAATCAATCCACCCCGACCCACTCCGCGTGAGTCGCGTCCGGTCAACCCGGGGTCGTCAACGCCCGGTGTGGCTATGGTACGGACTCGCCTGGCTTTCTATGGAAGGCGTGGGGGAGTGGGAACGTCGACGGCCGCCTTGCGTGCGGCACAACTGCTGGCCGAGCAGGGCCGGCGCGTCGCCCTCTTTGATAGCGCACAGCGCGGCGATCTGCACGTGCTGCTGGGTTGCGAACCGACGCCGCAGCCGGTGCAGCACGACCTGATCACGGTGTACCTCGGTGAACCGAGCGAAGACCTCGCCGGCCGCTATGAGGCGCTGGTCATCGATGGGGGACGCCGGTACGGCACGTTCAACGCGCAGTGGATCGAAGTGAGCCGGCCGCTGGAGGACCACACGTTGCGGCGGTTGAGCGGTCTGCCGCCCGCTGATCAGACGGGTACGACTCAGCCGGCCCGGCGGTTGGGCCTGTCCAAATTTCTCTCGTTCGAGGTCACGGAATGATCTGGCTGGTGGTCGGAGCCAAAGGCGGCGTGGGTACGACCGCGTTAGCGCGGGAACTGGTGCGGAGCGGCCAAACGCTCGCGGTGGATCTGGCGGACGGCGAGCTGGCCGCCCAGTTGGAGCGCCCCACCTGGCTGTTGAACTATGACCTGTACAACGCGCCC
>PMCF01000409.1 GCA_003154115.1 Anaerolineae bacterium | reverse complement strand
TTCCCACAGCAATTCCTGAAGAACCAGCGTAGCTAATCTGTGTAGCCTTATTCAGCGCGGCGAAGTCAAGGCTGCTATTATCTTGCCTAGTGGCGAGCTTGTCGTGCATGAGCAAAGTATTTCTACGTTTCGTGATCGGGCTTCAGGCGCAGCCGCACATCGGCAGCGAGATCTTTCCCGGCGAACTGCGGCCACACAACGGAGGTATGCCGCGCCTCCGTCGCGTGCCGAAAGGGGAGACCCACCTTGTCGTTGTCGAAGGTGCTGTTGCTCTCGGTGCTGTTGCGGGGCAGGGCGACGCCGTTCGAGAAGGGCGCGGTAAGTGTCGGTTCAGAGACGCGCCGGTGGCGAAGTCGATCAGATAGATGAAGACTTGCCCGGCGTAACCCGGATCGGCCAAGGTGGCCGGGAAGAAGTGAGCGGGCGTGGTGAAGCCGTAATAGTTCCAGCGCTTGATACGGAAGCGCTGCAAGGAATGCAGCGAATAGAAACGCGCGTTCTCGAGATTGCAGTCGAGCAATGGCTGGCGCGACCAGCCGACTTGAGCGAGTGTACCATCAGCATTCAACAAGGGCGACGGGGGGGAGTTCGGTTTGTAGCGAAACGTTGTTCATGATGACCTCGGCGTGAGAGTGGCGTCGAGGTCATTGTATGATCGAGATCGAAACCAGTCAATCAGTTCTGTTTCAACACGATCGGCAAATACACCCGCCACGCGACGAACTCATACGCGCCGATGTCGAAGGCCGCGATCTGATCGTGATCGCCGTCTTGAGGCCGATGCACGCCGTCAAAATCATCGGGCGGAGCGCCCACCGCAGAACCGTGATCGATCGCCGGTGAGCCGGGCCGCAAGTGAAAATCGGCCGCGGCGACATTCGCCAACTGCGCCTCACCCACGATCGGCGCTGCGCCATAAACCTCGCCTTCGCCGCCGCGATAGCCGTCGATTAAGTTGTGATCGATGGCGAGGGTGGAAGTCGGCACGGCGGCATCGACCGCGATCTGAAATGAGAGGTTCTGGCTGAGCAGGTTGTTGCGCACGACGACCTGCTGAATGGCCGGGTTGACGTCGAAGGCGATGCCGCCGCCCCACGGTTCCCAACCATTCTCGACCAGCGTGTTGTTGATGATCTGTACCTCGCTGATGGGATGCGAGGCCGCGCCCGCACAGCAGCCCGACAGCCAGATGCCCACCCATTGGTTGTGATAAGCGAGATTGTTCACCACGCGAATGTGCTCGAGCAGGCCGCCTTGTTCGGACGCCAGCGCGATGCCATCAGCGGACACATCGTGAATGACGTTCTGGTAAACGTCGATGTTGAAGGTGTGCTTGTCCCAGGCGTCGACGTAGAGGCCGACCGTGGCGGTCTGATAGATTTCATTCCGATCGACCTGGCCGTTTGACGAACCGTCCTTGATGCAGATGCCTTCCTTGTCGTAACCGGCGACGTTGTGCACGCGGTTGTGCCTGACCTCGAAGGTGTCAGTGCCGGCGACGGTGAGCGATTCCTGCATGCCGTTGGAACAGGCGCGCTCGACTTCATTGCCGTCGATGAGGATGTCGTGGCTGCCCCACACGCCGATGCCGGATGACGCCGTGTTGTCGGTGTGGTTCTGCTCCAACGTGATGTGCCCCGCGTTATCGACGAGAATCCCCGCGTAGGCTGAGTTGATGACATGCAGGCCGGAGACCTTGAGATAGTTCTGGCCCGCAATGTAGAACAGACCCTCATCGGTGGGCACCGTGAGGCCCGTGCCATCGATCGTCACACTCTCGCCGGGATAGGCGGCATAAGTGATGAGGTGATCGACAGCGCTGCCGGAATGCTGGGGAATGACGCGCTCGTGATAAGTGCCCGATCGGATGTAGACCGTCTCACCGGCGATCAAAGTATCCGCCGCTTTCTGGATCGTTTTCCAGGGCAGGGTGAGGGTGCCGGGATTGGTATCCGCGCCAGTGGAAGATACGTAGTAAATGTTGCCCGGTTGGGCCTTTACCGGAACGATCGCGCCGGCCAGGAGTACGGCGATGAAGGCGAAGCCGAACACGCGCGAGGGGGCGGGTAGATGAAACATAGCCAGCTCCTTAGGTCCGTAAAAATGCAACTCCCTGCTGACGTCACGCTGCGCGCCGCGAAGGCGTCCCGCCGAGGCGGGCGGAATCCATAGCCTGGCCGCTGCCGAAGGTCCCGCCTTCGCGGGAATGACCAATGACGAAACAAATCGGATGGCGGCCGGTGTGTTGCAACCCCGCGCCCAGTGCCACCAGCGGTTGAATGTCGCCGCGTGTGCCGATCGCCAACAGGGTGATGCGCATGGCCGACCTCGCTGCTGCATGATCAGTATAAACGCGATGGTGGTTCGCCGTCAACGGGTAATTTTCGTGCGGGCCAGCTGATGCTTGAAGACAGGGTTGCTGAAGTTCACCGGAGGCGTGTGTGGTGAATCACCCGGAGTTAAAGTAAGTTTGCCTGTGATCGCGCAGACGCGATTTCATCATCCTCAGGCGTAAGTGCTATAATCCCATCCGTCACATAAAAAAGCGCCCACGACTTGGCCTATCGCTTATGCACATTGTGCGAGCGTAAGAAACACGCCACGCACCCGGTTGAAACCAAATCGAGCGAGGTGAAAAATGAACGAGCCGGTTGGTCAGCAGAACAGAGAAAAGGACGGCGTGATCGTCGGTCTGCTCATCACGGCCGTCGGCGTGCTGATGCTGCTGCTACCCTCCCTGACCGAAATGGAGATGATGGCTGGCGGCTATGCGCTGCAATTCGTCGGGTTATTCGTCCTCATTACCGGAGTCGTGACACTCTGGTTTTACCGCGCCCGCGCGACCGTCTTGGCGCGTCTGTTTGCCGGTGAAGGTTTGCTCGCGCACTGGACGGTGGATGCACTTCAGGTTCAGAAACAGGCCACGACTGAACTCGCGGAGACGCGCGAACGCAATCGTGGGCTGTTTTGGATCACGGCGATTTTGTTCGTCGTCATTGGCATCCCCGTATTGGTGGTACCGACGTGGCGTGATCTGCTGCGCGGTGATTCCATCGCGGTGGTCATCGTGGGCTGCTATTTTGCCGTGGTGCCGCTCCTGGGATTGTTCGCGTGGGGGATGCCACGGTTGGCCTATCGGCGCGCGGTGCAGGCTGGTGCGGAGGTCTACATTGGCCAGGATGGCGTGTTCGTCAATGGCGCGCTGCACACCTGGAAGCAGCCTTTCACCGACCTGCGCCGCGTGCGCTTCAAACGGCAGGCCAGACCGCCCGCGCTCGAATTCGACATTCGCACGCTGACTCGCCTCGGCGTCGTGTACTTCAAAACCTATACTGTTACCGTACCTGTGCCAGCCGGGCAAGAGGAGCAAGCAGAAAACGTGGTGCGTTCTTTTGCCGGGCAGTCAGAGGACGAGTGAGCATGCCAAAACCTGTGAGGTCCGAGCCTGCCCCGAGGCGCAAGCCAAGTTGTTGTAGGCCATCCGTGGTTTCGGCATGGCGCGTAGCGTGATGAGCTACATCTTCGAAGAACTGATCCGCAAGTTCAAGGCGCAGACCAACGAAGAGGCCGGCGACCACTTCACCCCGCGCGAAGCCATTCGTTTGATGGTCAAGATGAAATGGTAGCCTAATTGGGGCAAAAATTGGGTCGGAAGTTCAACTGGGGACTGCGTTTTCTTTCTTGGAGTCGATGAACCGGTAGCCGACACCGCGCTCGGTCAAGATATAGCGCGGCTTGGCCGGCTCAGGCTCGATCTTTTGTCGCAAATACGTGACGTATAGCCGCAGATAATGATCCTCCTCGCGGTATTCGTAGCCCCACACTTTGGACAGCAGCTGCGCGTGGGTCATGATGCGGCCCGCGTTGTTGACCAAATGATAGAGCAGCCGATACTCGGTCGGGCGCAGCTTCACTTCTTTCCCGCCAGCCAACACCACGCGCCGATCAAAATCGATTTGCAGGTAATCGTCGATCTTGAGGACATTCTTTTCAACGGGCGCGGGCATTTCGGTGCGGCGCAGCACGGCCTTCACCCGGCTCGATAATTCTTTCGGGCTGAACGGCTTCGTCACGTAATCGTCGGCGCCCAGCTCCAGGCCGCGCACCTTATCTTCCTCATCGGCTTTTACGGTGAGCATGATCACGGGCACGGCTGACACTTCGCGCAGCAACCGCAGCGTCTCAAAGCCGTCCAGGTTGGGCATCATCACGTCGAGGATGACCAGATCGGGCAGGGCGTCGCGCACCTGATTCAGAGCTTCAAACCCGTTGTTGGCTTGAATGACTTCGTAGCCTTCCAATTCCAGATTCATCTGGATAAACCGGATCATACGCGGCTCGTCGTCGACGACCAGAATACGGTGGCGGAGTTCGCGGGATTCTTGGGGTGGCATGACATAAAAAACCTTGCGCAGGCCTCGTCGTTGTTTCAACCAGCAACGAAACCTGCGCAAGGTTAGCTAATCAGTCGCGGGCAAACCCGACGATCTCTTCTTCCTCTTCTGCGCCTAAGACTTCAACGAAGTTGATGCGCGTCCAGGGAAAAATAAAATGCGTCGCGGCCGGATCGACATTGGACAGCTCTTTCCCATCACGCGTATGCAAGTTAGTCACGGTCAACGCATTGTCAGTGGGATTGGGCAGCTGCTCGGTTTCGGCGACGATCGTCGCTTCGCCGACAATGTGCAGCAACAGAGTATAGGGCATAGTCGTAGTCCCTCTCTATCGAATATTCGGCGGCGTCAGTCAGTGCACTGCGACTTGAATGCGCACCCGGCCGAGTTGCAGTTCGTCGCCATCGTGCAGGGGATGCGGCAAATAAGGCGTCAACCGCTGGCCGTTCAAGAAAGTGCCATTGGCGCTGCCAAGATCTTCGATAAAGTATTGCGACTTCTGCTTGTGAATGCGCGCATGGCGGCGCGACACACCACCCTCGAGCCCGCCTTCCGGCGTGAGGTCGATGTTGGGAAACACGCCGCGCGTGGCATCCAGACGGCCGATCACCGCTTCGCCTTCAGCGGGCAAAGTCAGCTGACGTCCGCTGGGCGGCACAATGATCAGCATCATTTCACGCTGCGCTTCTGCGGTGCCCCCCTTTTCGCCACTTTCCCAGGGATCGGCGCGCGTCGCTGGCAGATCAGACTCGGGCAGCGGCTCGGTGCGCAGCGGCCCACCCGTCAGCAAATAAACACCGCATTCACTGCAGAACAATGTACCGGGGCGATGCAGATGTCCACATGAAGGGCACTCAATCATGCTCATTCTTCCTTGACCTATCTTTCCTTAGGCGACGCCAAGATCAGACTACGTGTGCCATACTTGATGGCCTTCCGACCAGCCGGCGAGAGATTGCCGCTGCGCGCCAGGCGGCCGGCTTCTAACAGCGCGGCGCGTGCCAATTGATGTTCGCCCATGTCCAGCAAGCGTGTCGCCATCGTTTCCAACCGATGGGTTGCTCCGGCGACATCGCCTTTCTCCAATGCTTGCAGCGCGCCTTCTTGCATCTGGAAAATAGTTACTTTCGCCAGGGCGCTGAGGATATGCGGTGGAGCCGGAGTGTTGGGATTCGCTTGCAAATCAAACGTAAACGCGACATCCTGCCGCAGTTGCGCATTGTCCAGTTGGCGCGCGGGAATGTTGCCGACCAGTTCCATTTGCGCCAGACGATGCACTCCGATACCATGCGGTCCAACGATCAGTTCAATGATACCGCTGACGGAGGTATCGGATTGCAATGAACCAAGGGGCAGGGCCTCGCCATCAAACGGCAGGCGTTCAATATACGGCGATAGCTTAAAGGCGCTCTTGAGGCGCGTACCATTAATCGGTTTGAAGACTAACCGCACATTATCGGCATAAGCCGCACTCAGTCCCTGTAACCGCTCGCGCAAGAAATGTTGAATTTCGCTGGTAGACGCAATGTATTGTGACACGCCGCCGCTGTGGCTGGCAATCGCGTCCAGCAGGGCGTCGTTCCAGTCTTCGCCAATGCCCATCGCGCTGATGCCCACGCGGTGCTTCGCGGCTAGTTCGGCGGTTGCCAAACAGCGTTCTTCGTCGCCATACGTTTGCCCGTCAGTCAGCAGGATCAAATGATTGACCGCGTAAGTGGTGCGGCGTTTCTCTAACTCGGCTAAGCCAGACAACAGACCCTGCAAAATCTCGGTGCCGCCCGAAGCTTGAATGGCACTGACCTTGGCTTTAGCCTTGATGGGATCCGCCAGTGGTTGGCTGGGCCACACCACTTCGGCCTTGTCGCTGAACGTGACGATCCCCAAGGTATCCTCGCTCGCCAGCGAATCGATCATGCGCTGCGCGGCCGCTTTCGTCTGTTCCAGGCGCGAGCCCTGCATCGACGTGCTGCGATCGAGCACCAAGCACAGGTTTAAGGGTTGGCGTCGCTTGTCCGACTCGGCCTGCCCGGAACCCACGTCAAACAACAAGTACACCACTTGTTCTTCAACATCCACGGCCAACGAGGTGCGGCTCGGCTGCATCTTCCACTGAAAAATCGACTTCGGGGATAAGCCCGCTTCCATGCGCACTCGATCGTAAGCGGCGCGCTTACTCGAATCGCTGAGAGTTTCGTACGCTTCCTGTACCTGACGGAACAGCAGCGAGGTGCCCTGCTTATCCTGCATATCCGGGTGCAGTTGGCGAGCTAACTGGCGATAGGCCGCACGAATCTCATCGGCGGGTGCATCAGCCGTAATGTTTAGAATGGAATAATAGTCAATATCAGAATTCATGATAGCAGCGCCTAAGGCGTGATATGTTCGATCACTAAAGCCGTAATGTTGTCGCGGCCGCCAGCTTCATTGGCAGCAACAATCAAGGCCTGACAAGCATCTTGGGGTGAGCTGGCTGACGCCAGTACCGCTTGAATCACTGAGTCTGGCAACATTCCCCATAAGCCATCCGAACACAACAACAACCGGCTCCCGGCAGGCAAATCAACCAAATGGATGTCAATCTCCAATTGATCGCCTTGTCCCACCGCCCGATACAAGACGTTGCGCTGGGGATGCACGGCCGCCGCTTCCAGCGTAATTTGCCCCAACTCTACCAGTTTGTCGACGTAGGAATGATCGCGCGTAATCTGCTTCAGTTCTTGATTATAGTACAGATAGGCGCGGCTGTCACCAACGTGGGCCAGATAGGCGCGGGTGTTAATGACCAGCGCGCACGTCAACGTGGTGCCACTGCCAGGGACTTCGCCGTGCACGGCCTGATTAGCGGTTTCCACTGCTTTGAGCAGGGCCTCGGTCAGCGGCAGTTGATCGGCTTGATGCGCTGCTTGCTGCAGATAGGAAATATATACGTCTTGCACCAGACAACGCGCCACCGTGCGCGCGGCCAGAGCGCTGGCGACTTCGCCCGCCTGATGCCCGCCCATGCCATCGGCCACAATAAACAGGCCGACGGTTTCCAAGGCCTGGTCTCCCTCAAACACTGACTCGATGACCAGCAGCACATCTTCGTTATGCGGGCGCACCAGTCCCACCGCGCTCATATGTCCGACGCGCAGATGACGTGATGCTGGGCGATTGACGGGTTGAGTGGTTCCAGCGACTGGCATGTCGACGCTATCCTTTGTTTGACCGAATATTCGACGCAATAGACTCATTCTAGTCTCGCGGGCTTGCTCTACGCCGGCAGGGCGTAAACCAACCGATCGTTCGATCCAATATAGATGGTATCTTCGTTGATGATCGGTGAAGAAATGACGGGTCCATTCGTGTGCAAACGCCAGCGGATAGTCCCGGTTTTGACATCGAGACTGTAGACGGCGCCGTCCACAGAGCCGACGTATAAAGCGCCATTGATAACGGCGGGTGACGAATTCACTTGCCCATCGGTGGCATACTTCCAAACTTGCCGCCCCGTCTTCGCTTCCAAAGCATATACATTGTTATCGGCTGAGCCTACATACACCACTCCGTCGACCACACACGGCGAAGAGATGACGGCCTTGCCGGTGCGGAAGCGCCACACGACCCAGCCGCTTTGCGCGTCGAGGCCATACACGGTCCCATCCTGTGAGCCCACGACGACCAACTGCAATTCCTTGTCCAGAGTGGGTGACGAGGTAACGGCGCGTTTAGTGGAATAGCGCCATTTGATCGTTCCGCGAATATCCAGGCAATACACCGAACCGGCTTCATCGCCCACATACAATAGATCCTCGCCCACCGCGACCGACGAGCGCACCGGCCCTTCCAACTCGACTTTCCACGACACGCGCCCGCTCTGCAGGTTGACGGCATACATCTGGCGATCATCTGAGCCGAAGAAGACGTGACCAAACTGGACGCGCGGCGACGAGCGCACCCGGCCCTGGGTAGGACACGTCCACATGATGCGCCCCGTCTGCGCGTTAATGCAGTACGCCACCCGATCGTCGGAACCGACGATCACGCGATCTTCGGCCGCACATGGCGAACCGGCAATACCCCCATCGGTGGCGTATTTCCACAAGAATTTGCCTGTGGTGGCGTTTAGCGCATACACATTGTGATCGTAAGCACAGACGTACAACACCCCATTGGCTAACGCCGGGGCCGAGCGAATTTCGTCTTCACAGGCAAACGTCCAGAGCGGCATAACTTCACCACTGCCGATGTTGGCCGTAGAACGCGCGCCATATTGCGCGACGACGGGCGGGCGCAGTGTCACTAAGGCGCGTTTCATCTCGTCGGCTGACGAGTACCGCCGATCGGGCTCATATTCCAAAGCGCGCATGATAACCTGCGCTAAATCGGGCGGGACGGCCGGATTCGCCGCCTGAATTGGTCGCTCGTGGAATGAGAAGGGCGGTTCTACGCGCGGATCTTGCCGACTCAAGATGTGATGCAAGGTTGCGCCTAGCGCGTAAATGTCGGTCCGTTGATCGGCGATGCCGCGATATTGTTCGGGCGGGCTGTAGCCCTCGGTGCCAATCATTGTACCCTTTTGTCCAGGCTGGAAATTCTTGGCGATGCCAAAGTCAATCAACCGCAATCGCCCATGCTTGTCCAGCATGACGTTGGACGGCTTCATGTCGCGGAAGATGATGGGGGGCGTATGGTCGTGCAAGAATTGCAGCACATCACACAATTGAATGGCCCATTCCAGCACCTGCTCCTGCGGCAGAAAACTGGTCATCTCGCCGAGCACGGCTTCCAGATCGCGCCCTTCAATAAACTCCATGACCAGGTATGAGCGCGCTTCTTCGCTGAAATAGTCGTACACTTTGGGGATGGCCGGATGACTTAGCGTGGCCAGAATGTTGGCTTCTCGTTCGAAGTTCTGAATTGCCACTTGTCGCATTTGCGGGTCGAGCGAATGGCTCTTCATCTCTTTCACGGCGCACAACTTGACGACATTGGGGAACCGCCGATCGCGCGCCTGATAGACCGCGCTCATGCCGCCCAGTCCCAGAATGCCGAGAACCTCGTAACGATCCTGCAAGACACGACCCGGCGCCAAGGCGCCATCGACGCCGCCGACTGGCACGTTTTTGCTGGATCGTATTTGGCGGGTATCAAGACTCATAGAGTTCGACCAAGTGGGTGCATTGGGTGGGAATCGTCCAAAATTGGTTAGCGACTGTAAACTTGTTGAGGATTATATCGTAAATCACACTCTGGCGCAAAGGTTCTTTAGGACTAGGACAAGTGTTATAATCGGCGGCACTTGCCCTTGGGCACACCTTGTGCCAGAAGGGCCTTTTTGACGAGGCAGATTGTGGCTGAAGCGACGCAGGAACCAGGTATCGAGCAGTATCCCCATATCAAACGCAACTTTACGCTGGGCATTCTCAACGGCGGACTTTTCATTTTTGCCGAAGCGCTCATGTCGATCGATACCGTGTTGACGTGGTTCGTGCAGCAGCTAGGGGGATCGAACTTTCTGATCGGGTTGGTGGGGCCGATGCGGGACGGCGGTTGGTTCTTGCCGCAGCTGTTTATCTCGCATCGCTTGCAGCGCCAGCCTTTGCAGGAACCGCTGTATCGACGGGCGGCGGTGGTGCGTATTGTGGTTTGGTTCAGCTGGACCGCGGCCACGTTTCTGTTAGCGGCCAATTATCCCGCCTTGTTGCTGGTCTTCTTCATCGCGTATGGCGTCAACTCGCTGGCGTCTGGCTTTGCCGGGCTGCCGTTTATGGACATCGTGGCCAAGACCATTCCATCCGATCGGCGCGGTTCGTACTTCGGCGGACGGTTGTTTGCGGGCAGCGTATTGGGTCTAGCCGCCAGCGTCATCGTGGGTCTGGTTCTATCCGCGCAGAATCCCCAGCCTTTTCCGGTTAACGTGGGTATGCTCTTCGCCTTATCGTGGTTCGCGGCCGTGGGCGGTCTGACGGCCTTTGCGCTGGTGAAAGAGCCGCCCGGCGATGTGCATGACGATGGCGCGACATTTACGGCTCACATGCAGCGGGCCGCGCGCTTGCCACGCCAAAACCAGAATTTGCGCTACCTCCTCATCGCGCGCATGGTCATCTTGTTGTCGTATGTGGCGGCGCCGTTTTACAGTATCTATTCAATCAACGTGCTGGGTGCGCCGGTTTCAATCATCGGCGTCTACATGGGAGTGCGCACGGTCGTCGCGCTGCTAATCAATCCGCTGTGGTCGCGCCTGAGCAATCGGCGCGGCAACAAGATCGTGATGCAGCTGGCCACGGCGGTGGGCGTCATCATGATGGCGTGGACGGTCTTCATGCCAAGTCTGGCGCGCAGCCTTAACGTTCCCGCGACCACCATCGCTTATGCCATTGTGCCTGTGTTCGCGTTGCTGGGTATTTATGAAACTGGCGTGGGGATCGGCGCGGTGAACCTGACGCTAGAAGTTGCTCCCCCGCATGATCGTGCCATCTATATTGGCTTGACCAACACGATCCTGGGGGTCGCCTATCTTAGCACCGCCGTCAGCGGGCTGATTGTCGATGTGGTCGGCTATGAAGGCGTGTTTGTGTTAGGCTTGATTTTGTTACTGGTGGCGACGTGGGCGCTGTGGCGCTTGCGCGATCCACGCGAACTGCCCGCCGAAAGGAAAACCCATGCTAGCTGAGAACCCGTTAGCGCTCATTCGCGGGGGCGGCGATTTGGGAACCGGTGTGGCGCTGCGTCTGCACCGTGCCGGTTGGCGCGTGCTGATCGCGGAATTGCTGCAGCCGTTGGTTATTCGCCGCATGGTGGCGTTTGCCTCCGCCATTTACGACGGATCGATCGAGGTAGAGGGCACGATCGGGTTGCGGATTCGCGCGGAGCACATCGAGTCCGAGGCCGGCCTGGGTTGGAGTGCCGATCAAATTCCGGTGGTCGTCGATCCCGATCGAATTGCGGCGGCCCGGCTGCGCCCGATCGCGGTGATCGATGCGATCATGGCCAAGCACAACACGGGCACGCAGATTGGCGACGCTCCGATCGTGGTGGCCCTTGGTCCGGGTTTCACGGCGGGCGGCGATTGTCATGCGGTGATCGAGACGCAGCGCGGTCATCATTTGGGGCGCGTGTATTATCAGGGCGCGGCCCAACCGGATTCAGGCACGCCGGGCAGCGTGGGTGGTCAAGATGCCCAGCGCGTCGTGCGCGCCCCGGTAGACGGCATATTCTACGCACAGCGCAAAATCGGCGATCGTCTCAAGGCCGGAGATGCGATCGGGCGCGTGATCACCGTCGATGTTTCGCTCACCGATTCGGCGGCGTGGCGGCTGGCCTCGATCGATCGTGATGCTTCACAGCCCCTGGGCATTGTCATCAAGACCAAGATCGACGGCATCCTGCGCGGCATCTTGCACGACGGCCTTAAGGTTCCGGCCAACACCAAGATCGCCGATGTGGACCCGCGGGGTGAGGCAGAGTATTGCTTCACGGTCTCGGATAAGGCGTGGGCGGTAGGCGGCGGGGCGTTAGAAGCGCTGCTGTATTTGCAACGAAAATTGTAGGGGCGAGCCTTGCGCTCGTCCACTGAGCAAGCACGAGGCTTACCCCTACATACGTCGATAGCGCGCGATGCGAATCGCTTCACTGACTAGAATTTCTTTGTCGGGCACGGGCAGCTTCAACAATTCCTCAACGCGCATGGCCGTTACATCGTCGATGATCGCGTCTTTCCATTCCTCTGCTAAATAAGCGCGCAGGTCGTTCATCGAATCCGCGTGCCACACAAACTCGAACGTGCCCACACGTTCCACTGCAAAGCGCTCGCTGTCGACCACGCGCTGTAACGCCTCGTCGGCCCACTCGTATTCCACGTAGTCGTCGCTTTCATTGACCCAGCCCGCCGGAATGATCTGCTCGATCAGTCGCACAGCCAGCGCTGCCGGTTCATTCGTCGGATGGATGTCGAGCAGGATGCCGTTAGGTCTCAACAGCTGCTGAATTTTCTCAAGGGCATGAACCATGCCCACGCGCTCCATTCATCACAGCGACCAGGAGAGCAGGGCGAGGTCGAACTTTTCTGCGGGGAGGTCCAACTCTGCGAGGCGCGCCGCGCGAAACTCGATCTTGTCGCGCAACTCGGCGGGGCACTCTTCAACGGCAATCTCAATGTCTTCGGCTTTGGGATCGATCGCAACAATGTGCGCCGCTCGATCGGCATAGCGCCACGTCAAGCGTCCATCGCCGCAGCCGATCTCCAGCACGCGTTTGCCGCTGAAGTCGACATAGTCATGCAGCGCCTTTGTTTCTGTATCTTCGGGGTCAAGAAGTACCGGCATTTGTCACGTAGTCCCTGCGGCGTAGCGAGATTGATCATTGATCATTGATCATTCTCATCGACTTGCCCGTGCCGCCATTTCTCAACATCACAATCTCCGCCATGATACTCACCGCGATCTCTTCCGGCGTCTCGGCGTTCAACTCCAACCCGATCGGTGAGTGGACACGCGCGAGTTTCTCTTCGGCCACACCCTTCTCGCGCAATTCCTTCAACGCCTGCGTCCAGCGTCGCTTCGATCCGATGACGCCAATGTAAGCCACGTCGGCGTCCAGTAGTTTGGGCAGCAGCGCCACATCGAACTGCACCCCGCGTGTGAGCAACAATACGTAGGTCTGTGGATTGAGCTTGATCTTGGCTAAGTGATCGTCAAGCGTGCCGGCGAGATATACATCTGCTTCAGGGATCCACTCCGGCGAGACGAGCTCGGCGCGATCGTCGTTGACGATGATGCGGAAGCCCAGCCACTTGGCTAGATGCGCTGTGGCACGCCCCACGTGCCCCGCGCCGATGATGATCACTTGCGGCGGCGGATTGATCGGTTCGATGAAAATCTCCACAGTTCCTCCGCAGACGCCTGCATCGCCCTGCTTCGGATCGACCAGGCTGTGTTCCAAAATTTGCGCCTGGCCTGAGCGAGCCACCTGCTGGGCGGCCTCGATGGTGCGATTCTCCATCTCGCCGCCGCCGATGGTGCCCACGAACTTGCCATCGGCGAAGACCAGCATCTTCGACGTGGAATGGCGCGGCACCGATCCGCTGGATTTGATCACGGTACAGAGAGCGGCGGACTGGCCGCTGGATTGAGCTTCTAAGATAGCGGAGTAGACATTAGTAGTCATGACTCGGCTCGAATAGCCTCGTCAAGCGCCGCGATTAATGGAGGCAGATCGGCAGTGATGATTCGCCATACAATGTCGAGATCAATTGCACCGTAGCCATGTATCAGCCGGTTGCGTAGTCCAATAATTTCTGCCCAGGGAATTGCGAGATGCCTGTCTTGCACCTCGCGCGGCAGTCGATTAGCGGCCTCGCCAACGATTTCAAGTAAGCGTACCAGGGCTAGACTCAGCACGCGGTCGGCGTTCAGGTCGGCTCGCGAGCGTCCGTGTATCAGCGTCAACGCTTCCAGTGCGTGATCACGCATATCTTGTAGGCGAATCACTGTGTCATGTTTAGACATAGACGGGTATTTGTTCTCGTTGAACTTCGTCCAGGAAACGTGGGCTCAACCAATGCGGCGTATTGAGATCAACCGGGTGGCCTAAGATTTGGGACAATTCGGTTTGCATCGAGAAGAACCGCAAGCCGGGCGTGTACTCTGGCTCAAACTCAACCAGCACATCGACATCACTGTCTGGCTTGAAGTCTTCACGCACGACAGAGCCAAACAGCGACAGCTTGCGGATGTGATTGCGTTGGCAGAAGTCTGCGATTCGATCGTGTGGAATTTCGATTCTAGTTGTTGCCATGAGTGTCTCCTCTATGGCGATGTCAGCAGGCAAACACTACCCAGGCTTAACCTGCCGTCGATGTGGAACGTTGAGCCAGGGCATTACCGCGCTCCGCAATTTCGTCCAAAATCTGCTGCGTGAATAAAATCTCACCAGTTTTGGCATCGACATCCAGTGTGCCGACTTGTCCCAATGGCCCGGTCGTTGTGAGAGCCAGCCACACTGGAACGCGCCACAATAGACGCCGGCCTACAACTAGGCTGGGCTGTTCGCCATACAGCTGATTGCAGACTTCATCGATCAGCAACTTGGTTACTTTGCGTTGCGCCGTGAAATCGGTGACGTTGACCTGTGAGGTCAGACTGAGCTCGACTTTCACTTCAGTCTGAGGGGGCAGCGCGATCTCACTCATCTCCACGTTCATCATATGCCTCCTGGAATGCGAAACTGGCTACGCTAATTGTAGCGTATTTCAAGCCCCCCGCGCTGTGTTAACTGCGACCGCGCGGGCCAGGCTATGTTCCGGCGCAGGTTGCCACACCGGATCCCAATCCTGCGCTGGATCAGTCGTTAAGCGTGTTACTTCTTTGGTCTCAACGTTCACTTTGTAGATGTCGACATTGCCATCAGGCCCTGCTGCGCTGAAAGCGATCCAGCGCGAATCTGGTGACCAACTGAATTGACCTGTCACATCTAGCCCTGTTGTTAACGTTTTGGTAATTGAATCTATAATGCGTAGAAGATAGAGCGGATGATCTTCTTTCGATTCTTGCATGTCTGCCATTGTAAAAGCGAGGTAACTTGAATCCGACGACCAGGCAAACGAAGTAATAAGTTTCAGTCCACATGAAAGCGATATGCCTGAGGTCGACACCAGAAAACTTTCATCCTTGACCGGCTTCATTTCCATATGGAGTACTTCTTGCAAATAATAGCGTCCATCCGGCGAAAAGGTGAAGTCCTTGTTTAGACCAATACTGTAAGGGTTTAGCACTCTGTAAGGATTGTCTTTTTCACATCCACTATCAGCTGCATCTAGGGGCTTGCCAGATACGTCCATTACTCCCCGAAATATCATCGTACTGTCTTTAGTCAACCAGGTGAAGCATTTGCCATCGCTGCTCCATTGAAATGACCACAGACCACGTCCCCCGCATTGGGTACCGCCTTGAATCGGGCACTTGACTGATTGCTCTTGACCAGTCGTTGGCTGCAGGATGTTTATGCTTTCGAGAGAACTGGCGGGATTGTTTTGTTCAAAGCGGCTAAATGCATAAGCCAGTTGATCACCATCAGGTGACCAAGCTGGACAACATACGCCAAAGTATCTGAATGCCGATTTTACGCCAGCAAGATGTTCACCTTGGGCGTCCATGAGGTTAATCGTACTTGTCTCTTTGTCATAAGCGACAAAAGCAATCTGCCCAAAAGCGAATTCTTGCAGCAAGGCTCTGTGCTGAAACCAGTGTACAGCCAGTATCAACAGCAAGCAAGCCGCAATACCGAGTAAAATCTTGCGCCGACGTGAAGTCATGAGAGTCTGCATGTCTGAAACGGCGGATTGTCACGCGGAGCGGCCTTGAGCTTGCTTTAGCGCGTTCCACACTCGCTCTGGTGTCGCAGGAATTTCGTGCAACCATGCGCCGGTCGCATCATGAATGGCATTGACCACCGCCGGCGCGACGCCGTCCATCGGGATTTCGGCCACGGCCTTCACGCCGAACGGATGCGACGGCTCGTTCGTCTCGACGAAGATCACGTCGAGGGCCGGCATCTCATCGGCGCGGAAAATCTTGTAGGCGTAGAGATCGTTGGCCAGCGAACGTCCGCGCTCGTCGTACTTCATCTCTTCGCACACCGCGTAACCCAACGCCTGCGTCATGCCGCCTTCGATCTGTCCTGAGGCTGTGACTGGATTGACGATCATGCCCGAATCCACAGCCATCACGAGCTTATCGACGGTGACTTGCCCGGTCTCGGTGTCCACCGTCACTTCGGCGAATTGCGCGGCGAACGGCGGCGGCGATTCAGGCGACATGTATGAGGCGACGGCCATGATCTGATGCTGATTGCTGTGATGCAATGATTCTAATGCGATTTGTGCCAATGTCACCGATTGACCGTCTGGCCCCCACGCTCTTCTATCAGCCAACCGGATTTGATCGGTAGTAATTGGCTCTTTCGATTCCTGACTCGCATCTTGCCTCCTGCATCTTGCCTCCTGCATCATGCTGCCTGCCACTTGCTTAATCTGCTCTGCCACTTTCTCGGCGGCCTTCACCACCGCTGCGCCGGAAATGTACGTCGTCGACGACGCATACGCGCCCTTATCGAACGGCGTGAAGTCGGTGTCGCTGGAATACATGATGATGTCGTCGAGCGGCACGCCCAACACCTCGGCGGCCATCTGGCCCAACACCGTATCTGATCCTGTGCCGAGATCAGTCGCGCCGACGAGACAGTTGAACGATCCATCGTCGTTCATCTTGATCGACGCCGCGCCCATATCGAGGTACGGAATGGCCGTGCCTTGCATCACACACGCAATGCCGATGCCTTTACGCAGCTGGGGCTTGCCGGGCACGGTATGCCAATCGGGATTGCCGAACTTCCGCGCCCAGTCGATCGACGCGGCGCCTTGTTCCACGCATTGCGGCAGTGCACACGTCTTGATGATCTCCGGTCGCGGTTCACGACCTTCACTCCACGCGCGAGAGAACGGATGCTCATCGCCCGCGCGCACGGTGTTCTTCAAACGAAACTCGATCGGATCGATCCCCATTTCGCGCGCGATGCGTTCCATGTGCACATCCACGGCGAACGCGCCCTGCGGTACACCGTAACCGCGAAACGCCCCGGCGGGCGGCGTGTTGGTGTATACGATGTCGGCATAGAAGCGAATATTCGGGATCGGTGGATTGCCTTCGGTGGGCTGACCGGTGTACAGCGCCATCGCTTTGTGACCAGTATTGCCTGTGACGGTGAGCGCATGGCAGCCATATGCGCCGGTATCACTCAACGCATACATCGCGTTCGCCGTGAGCTTGCCGTCGGCAGTCACGCCCGTCTTCATGTGAATGCGCATCGGATGCCGCGAACGCGCCGCAGTGAACTCTTCGCCGCGTGTGTATTCGAAGCGCACGGGCCGCCCGGTTGCAATCGTGAGGTGCGCGGCCACGTCTTCGATCAACACTTCCTGCTTGCCGCCGAAGCCGCCGCNNATGCGCGGCTTGATCACGCGGATGCGTTTGGCCGATAAGCCAAGCACCGGCGCGAGAATGCGTCGCACGTGAAACGGCACCTGCGTCGAGGTACGGATCACCAGTCGATCATCTTCGTCCCAATACGTCACGACGACGTGCGGCTCGATGTGGGCCTGCTGCACTTTAGGCACAACGTAGTCGCCCTCAAAAATCCGATCGGCTTTGGCAAACCCGTCGTCGAGATTGCCGATGTCAATACGAATCTCTGCGGCCAGATTCTGGCTGGCATCCGAATCCGCAAAGTTGATGTATTCCGGCTCATCGTGGATGCGGATCGCGCCGGGTTTCATGCTGTCGCGCGGATCGAGAATCGCGGGCAGCTCTTCGTATTCAACTTCGATCAACTCCAAAGCGCGTTCCGCGATCTCTTCGGTCTCGGCGGCGACGAAGGCCACGCGATCGCCGACGAAGCGCACCTTGTGATCGAGCGAGAACGTATCCTGTGGCCCCGGCATCGGATCGGATTGCCCGGCGGTGGAATACACCACACGCGGAATGTCTTGATACGTCAGCACGGCGGCCACGCCCGGTAACTCACGCGCTTTACTGGCATCGATGCGTTTGATGCGCGCGTGCGCCACAGGCGAATGTAGCACCTTGGCAATCAACATGCCGCGCAGTTCGATGTCGTCGGTAAAGGCGGGCTTGCCCTGCACCAGCTTGTATGCATCGACTTTGATCTCCGGCTTGCCGACGACTTTCCAGTGATTGGTCTCTGGCGCAAACACCAGCGTCGGCAGTGGTGTCGTCTTGACGAGCGTGCCATCGTCGCCCATCTCCGGTGAGGACTGAGCAGATGGTTGATTGTTGAACACAGGCATCGGCTGACCGCGCAACTCGATCGGCTCCACTTCCTCGCCGCGCATTAGTGCTGCCGCGCGCAGCACGGCCTGCACAGGCTTGGCGTAGCCGGTGCAGCGGCATAGCACGCCGCTCAACGCCTCGCGCACTTCGGCTCCACTGGGATGCGGATTTCGATCGAGCAGCGACTTAGCCGCGAGGATCATCGCGGGTGTGCAGTAGCCGCATTGAATCGCGCCCGTCTCGACAAACGCGCGCTGCAGTGGATGCAGCGGCACGTTGCCTGTCCAGCCGTGCGTCGGGCCTTCGTCGGGCTGATCGAACGTGACGCCGAGCCCTTCAATCGTCATGATCGATTTGCCATCCACTTGCGCGGCCAGCAGCGTGCACGAATTGATGGGCTTGCTATCGATCAACACCGCGCATGCGCCGCACGAGCCGTCATCGCAGCCGTGCTTCACGCCGAAGTAACCGTTGCGACGGAGCACATCGAGCAAGCGATCTTTGGGCGAGACTTCAAACGTCTTGACTTCGGAGTTGATGGTGAGCTGAATGTTCATGGATGGGTATCCGTGAGTGATGGGTGCGTAAAACGAAATTCGTGTTTAGAGCGGCCGTAAACTTGTTGTGGGTAAATGGCGCCTAATCTGTTTGCGCGCGCGCCGTGCGACTTGAACGGCGTGTCTGGCCTCGACGAGCGGAATTCTTTCGTAATCGCCGGGATATCGAGTTGAGACGGCGTAATCGGTCAGCTGTTCTTGTTCTTCCGGGGTGAGATCAGGACGAAGTCGCGCGGGGAGACGATTAATCAGATCGCCAATGTAATGAACACGCCCAAACTCGATGCCGTGCAGCACGAGCAGTGCTTTGAGGTATTTTTCGACACATTGTTGGGCATGAAAACAGACAGTGTCCGTGGGTCCGTCTGTACCCAATTTCAGTGTGTGCGCCGCGTTTTTTAGATCGTTCTCGGCTTTCTGTACCCACTGCCGGACGACGAACACAACCTCGTCATCGATCTCGAACATAGAGCACTTTCCCTTCACGCAGCGCCGGACGGATAAGCGTGCCGACAATGTCGCTCCGTCGGGCCACTTCGTCGGGCGTGGCGATGATGATGTCTTTGGGTACATCAAATTCGCGCAGGGCGACGCGCGCCTCAACTTGCTTGGCACGTTTGGAGCCAGCCACAGGCATAATGACCAGTAGATCAATATCGCTCTCAGGCCCGGCTGTGCCACGCGCATACGAACCGAACAAGATGATTTGTTCTGGATCGAAGCGCTCGACGAGGCGCTGCACCATTTTGCGGAGCAGCGTAGCAATTTTAAGATTGTTACTGATCGATTGGGTAGAGAGCATAGCCATCACTCAGATCGAATCAAACGGCCTTAGCTGACTCGGAAATCGGGTTCACTTGCGCGTCTGACACCGTTTGTCTGTACAACCTCAAAAACTTATCGAGTTTTTTGAAGCTGTCCTGCCCGTAGAGATAGTGATCGTGCTGTTGGGCCAGGTCTTTTACACCAGTGGAAATGGCGTGTTCGTGAACCTGATAGAGCGGCGCTACTGGCTGTTCGGCGATCTGAATCACGTACTCCCAGACTTGCATCAGTTGATCTGGGCGCAAATGCCCGATGACTTCCAGCAACTCATCTTTAGTAGGAATTGATAAGTCGGTCATGGCGCGCCTCCTTCTCTAGATATTATAGTGCGTTTTCCGCGCCGCCGCATCGCGGGTGTCGAGGCCTGTGTATCCACGTAGATAGGCCAGCGTCGCGGCGATATTTTCCTCCAGCGGATTCACTGCGTCGAGGATCAGACGTTCCTCATTCCACGGCGCATAATAGGCTTTCACGCGCTCGACTTCCGACCAATCCAACTCGTGCCCGCCGGGAATACCGCGTTGCCGCATGCCCAACCGATCACGATGTACGGCTTCGTTGGAGCAGATACATGCGATCACGCGCCATTCGGCTTGATAAGTCTGTGCCAGCGCGCGCCACTCGGCGCGGATGGATAAGGTGCTGGCGACGCTGTCCAGAATCACTGACTGCCCCAATCGCAATTGACGTGCAGCCAATGTCGTCAGCAATTGATAACCAGCCGATCCCAACTCCGGTCCGCCCTTGGCTGGCTGCAATTCGCAGCGGATCAGCGCCGCTTCCAGCCAATCCTTCGCAAAGACCGGAATAGTCAATTCGCGCGCCACGGCTTCGGCGATGGTGCTCTTGCCGGTGCCGGGCAATCCGGTGAAGACGATCAAGCGCGGCGTCGTCATTGGCGTACGATTCTGCTCAATAAAATTGAGTCGCTCCCATCGGTGGCGTGGAGTCGCACGCCGTCCGGTCCGTATACGCCTATGATGATGTCATACTCGCCCGGCGCTAAAACGGATGGCGGCAGGATCAACCCGTGTCGATCTATAATCGGCTCGCCGATTGACCACTGGCTCATCGGCGCATAACCGCCGCCCGGTTGTGAATCATTCTGCGCAACGATTTGCCCATTTTGATCGACGATATGAATGAACACCGTGTAATCGACCGGGAGCGGTCTGGTTGTGTGCCATTGTATTTCAAAGCATATCGGTTCGCCCCAGTCACTGCGATTAACGCTCACTCTGTCCAGGTGCAAGCCGTTTTCAAACTGGATACGTAGCGGCCAGTCATTATCTCTTGCGACCGGCGTTGTCACAAAGTGTGATACTTGCGCCGATCCCGCAAACTCCCGGCTGACTTTGCACAACGATTGGCTCAGCGTTCGATCGATTGCTTCGCGCTGATCCTTTTTCTGATCGGCTCCAAAATCCAGTACATACCATAGCTCCGGCTTTTCTGTGCTGTACGACTGAATTCTCTGCGCGTCCCATATATCCGCTGCCCCGCCAAGTTGCAACGCCGCGATCGACGACCAACCCGGCAGGAATGGCGCGAGCCGTTCAGCGGTATCCACCCGATCGAAGAGGATATTGGCGCGATCGGGTGTTGATCGATCTTTGAGGAGTTCGACGGCTTGCCGCATGGGATCGGCTTGATAGCGCTGCGCGGCGTACAGCGGCAAGGCGGCAATTGCCAACACGATCATCGACAATACAGCGGCGATGCTGCCCAACTTGGTCCAGCACTTGGCGGTCTCCCAGCGCGGCGAAGCATCGTCGGTGAAGATAGTCGCTCCGAAGAACAAGGCTAATCCGAAGATATACGCCGTGCGCACGACTACGAGTGCTGTCAGGTAACTTGCCTCAGCGTTGAGCAGGATAAACGTGATCGGCCATTCAAGGACAAATAGTGCTTCGAGCAGCGCGATCAATACGGTGCCCAGAAAGTTGGGCAGCAGGATGCACAAGAACGCGATGAGGTACAACACCCACTGCGGACTAAAGCCCTTTGACCAGAGTAGATAGAAGATGAAGGTAAGCGCGGCCAGGCCGATGGCGGTGCGTGCTTCTGCTCGGCCAACCGCGTCCGCGCGGTGGCCCGTCTGCGCGGGCGCGCTATGCAATGACGATACACGTTTCATCGCCCGCCACAGAATGACCAGATAAATCACACCAAACGCGGCCGTGACGAGGCCCCACGGAATACGCGACGGCACCAGCGGACTGGCCGCCAGGGCGACATCAAATCGATCGGCCACTTTAGGATCGACGTGCTTGATCACGCCGTCGATCAAAGCGTAGGGCGACGACCAGCCGGGCAGCGTCAGCAACGTATCGAGATGGGCCACCACCATCTGCGGCGCGGCGATCAAGAAGGGCAGCAGGCCCAGCAGCAGCGTCACTGCTCCGGCGACAATCAATTTGACGAGTTGGATCAGCGCGCGCTTGTCTTTGCGCAAATAGATCAGCAACGCCACCACGCCGATCAACGCGACATAGGGCTTGACGAGAATCCCCAGGCCGATCGCAATTCCCGCGGGGATCGGCTGATCGGAGAGGATGACCCACAAGGCCAGCAGCGTGAAGCACAATGCGATCGATTCGAACCAGCCCAATACGACGAACAGCGGCACGAAGAGAATGGCGTACAACCACGCGCTCTTGATGGCCAGGCCCTCGGCGTTGACGTGCTTCGAGAGTTGATAGATCAACACCACGTTCGCAATGTCAAACGGAATGATCAAGCCGTGCAGCGCGAGGTTGAACCAGAAACGTTGATCGACCCAACTGGGCAGCAGCGCGGAAAGTTTATAAGCCAGCACGCTGAGCCACGGAAAGAACGGTGGATACTCGACCCAGTAATTGACGAAGGGATACGCGCCCCCGGCGGCCAACCGTCCGAGTTGAAAGTGATAGGCGCTGTCGGGGCCGGTCTCGGCGATGTAGCCACCCACGCGCAGCGTGACGACAGACAGCAAGCGCATCATGAGCATGGCGAGGATGATCATCGCCAGATCGTGCTGCGTGAAGCGTGAAACGTAATGCGTGATGCGTGATGCGGAATGCGTGATGCGTGTCATTGATTGATGGTCTTAAAGTAGCGCGTGCCGCATGAATAGCGCGTGAAGTAGTTTTGCGAATCTGATGCCATGTCGAACTCGGCAGTCAGCCACTCTGTTTGTGAAGGCGAGCGATAATCCAATTGAACAAAAGCAATCGTCAGCGAATTATCACTTCCACCGCCGCCCTTAACTTGGATCTGTACATTGCGTATCTCAGCGTCGCGTAAAACAGCGTTATCTCTCTCGAAACTTTCTTGCATGGCTGCGCGGCACGACTCATCAATTTGAGCCATTGCCATTGCTTCTTCGGGATTACCTGTCGTGACTGCATGTAGGTATGTGGCTACTAATGCCTCTGCTGACGGCTGAGCCAGTAAGAAAGGTGCAACAGTTCCAACACAGCATATGCCTAAACTGCTGATCGCAAAACACAAAACAATCAAAAGAAGGAATTGATGGCGTTTCATTGGATTTTTGGATTAATCGTTGCGGCGTCATCAAGCAGCAATTGTGCCTGTGCGTCAACTGCTGGCAATCGTTGCCCGGTGACCCGATTATACAACCCCACCTTTATGGTATACAGATGCGAGGCGTCAACGGCCAGGTGGCGCACGTCGCGAATGATCTCGCGGGGCTGACATTCGCTTAAAGGAAAGAGTTCGCGCAGCGGAGCGCCGTCGGATTGCGTGACAAGCTGTCCCTGTGCATCAAATACGTGCACGAAAATTGTCTCGTCGGGGCTGAGTGGTGCGAGGCAATTCCAGATCAATGTCAACCGACTGTTAGCGTGGTCAACAGTGGCTTCCGCTAATTGCAGGCGCGCATCGAACGCGGCGATCGGCTGGCCGGGCCGCAAGGTGTTTAGCCACGGGGTGTGCACTCCGCCCGCCTCGACGATCTTCACTGCGCCCGCTGGATCATACTCGGCGATGAAGACTCGATCGGCGTTGCGGATAGCCGCGCTTAACTTCGCTTGATCAGCCGCTTCGCCGCGCATATCGACGATGTACGGATAATCTTCGAGATGCGCTAGGGCTGGCACGGTCAACGATTGGGTCTGTGGCCGCACGCTCTTCTGCAACTCGACGTATTGTCCCAGATCGACCGAGACCGGCATCAACACAGCACGAAAAAAGCCGACCGGAAACTCACGCCACTTCGGTGTGATCTGATCGGGCACATTGATGAATAGCAACTTCGCTTCACTTCCCGCTTGCTGTCCGCTGTTGACCACATCCCAAATTGCGGGCATGGTCTGATCGTGCAGTGTCTGGCGCGTGTTAAGGAACAAGGCGCTTTGTACGAGAATAGCTGCTACCAAGATACCGCTGATCACTTTCCACCAGCGGTTGACGCGCGTTGATCGAAAATCGAGCGTCAGCAAGCCGGCCCAGATCAGCACCGCGCCGCTTGCGGCCACATAGAGAATGCGCGGCGAGGTGCCCACATAGCTGAAGCCGCGCGTCGCCCAGATCGGCAGCACCATCACGCCGTACCAGATCAAGCCGAAGAAAAACAACGGCAGTCGCCGTCCGCGCCAGTAAGCAACTGTGAGGAGCACCAACGTGATCGGCGCGGTGATGATTAACGGCGCCCAGGCGGGATTGCTCAACACGGAAAACCACACGCGCCACGCGCCGACGGCCCCGGCCACGGGCCACATCAACCCTTGCAGCAGATACCAGCCCGTCGCTTGATCGAACCGGGCGATGGTCGAGTCCGGGTCTTTGGGAATGATGAGCCACAGTGCCACAAAGGCGACACAAATGGTCATGTGGAGGAGGGGATACCACTTGAGGTTTCTCAGGCGCTCCCGCTGGACGACAGTCCAGCGCTTTGGAACGGCGGAGTTTCCTCCGCCTTGAGCGTCCAATGTTAAAACGATTAGTCCCTCCAACGCCGCGATCACAAAGCCAAACGACGCCGCATTTTCTTGGAAGGGCAAGGCGAGAGCCAGCATCAAGACGGAGAGCCAGATTTTCGTGTCGATAGATTGGAGTCGAGGCTTCAGCCGGAATCGAGTCAAGTGCTGTCCAACCGGCTGCGCCCAGCGGCCCACTGCCGCAGTGCGGCTGGAATGGGCAAGCCTCGACTCCTGATGATTCACGCGCCCGTCAAAATACAAAATCGCCGCGAGCAGCATGAACAACGTGGCCTGCGGCTGCGGTGAGATGACCCACGTCACGGTCTGATAACTGAACGGATACCACGCGAAGAACCACGCGGCGATCCCGGCGGCCAGCGTATGGCGCAAAACGCGTTTCGCTAACGCGAATATCAACCACACATTGACGACGTGCGTGAGGATATGGACAAGATGGAACGCGAACGGGTTGTACTCGCCTTGCAGGGCAGCCAGCAATTTCCACAACACAAACGCGAAAGGCCGATAGTACAGATAGCCTTGTGAGGTTGTGAAGATTTGCAGGATCGATCGATCGCGCGCCAGGCCAATGTCGATCGGATCGACCCAGAAGAACGGATAGATCAACGAGGAAGCATACACCCACAGTGTGGCGATCGTGAGGACGATCAGCCAGAAGAGTGATGAGTGACGAGTGACGAGTGAAGCAAGCGCCCGATACCATTCACGCTTGGCAGATGTCAGAGCAGAGGCAGTCATCGCAGTCTGGAGGTTAGCGTACCAGGTTAGCTAAGGCTCGTTTAGTCAGCACGCCGATCATTTCGCGGCGATAGTCGGCGGTGGCGAAGTAGTCGTCCGCAGGAGTGACAGTCGCTGTGGCGAGCTGTGCCAGATCTTCGATCGAACCGGCGGGCTGCGTAATCACGATCGGTTTTTCACCCACCCCGCCCAGCGCCAGACGAATAGCGCGCAGCTGGCCTTGCTCGAGCGTGGCGCGGGCCGCCACACACACGATCGGCAGATCGGCCGGCGTGCGCGCCACTTTTTCGTAAGCGGCATGGGTGGCCTCATCCAGCTTGGGCAGCGTGACTTGCAGGATCAACGCGCGCGGCTGCGGCGTCCAGTAAGGCAGTTTCACTTCTTCTTCACGCGTGCCGCGCCCCGTGCGCACGAGCAGGCGCGCATCCAGCGCCAGCAGCGCGGTGAAGAGCGGTGAGTTGCCCGCCGCCGAGACGATCGATCCGGCAAGGGTCGCTCCTTCGCGCGTTTGGCGTGAGGCCGAATCGAGAATGGCCGCTGTCAACACCCCGTCCGCATAGGTGCGCAGCTTGGCATGATCGATGATCGTTTGCAGTGTCGTCGTCGCGCCAATTTCTAGACCTCGGAGGTTTTGTTCACTGTGCTTCGCTTCGGGGTACTCCGCAAAAACCTCCGAGGTCTTTATATACGATAATCCCAACGCGCTCAGATCGACGACGGCTTGTACATCGGGCGCGGTCGACGGCACTAAACCGGTGCCGCCCGCGAGAGGCACCGTTTTGACGCTGGTACGGCGCAGCAACTTCAGGGCTTCTTCGATCGTTTCCGGCTGGTGATATTCGGTGAGTTCACGCAGGGTGGGCATGGTCTAATTCTCCGGCGGCGTGTAGCGTGCGTTGATAGAGTTTGCGGCTTAAGCGAAAGCGCGCGCGAGTGAGCAGGTCGTCGAGCACGGGCTTGATCGTCGGAATGAGTTGGCGTTGTTTCGCCTCGTGCAGCACATCCAACAGGCCGACGATATTGAGTTCAAGATACTGCGCCAGACCGCGTGCTTTGCGTTCGTCGATGAGCAGCACCGCGGCTTTGAGTTGTAACGCCAACCCGATCGCTTCTGCTTCGCCCCGATCGACTTCGCGCTGCAACAGTTTCAAACTGACGTCGGGATCGATTGGGCGGGTGATGATCCAATCGGCTTGAGACACTTCCCGCGCGCCGCTTTGATCGGTCGCCATGATTTCTTGCCGCACAGCCTCAGGTATCACGATCGATCCATAGAGATCGTGCAAGAGATCGAGCCGCCCGATCAAGGCCAGGCTCAAAATCGGCGAGGTGTCGCTGACGACGATCATGTTAGTGAAGGCTCGAGGCGGACGACAATCCGCCGTTCAGGGTTGCTGGATTGTCATCCAGCAAGAGCACCTGACTATCAAGCATCAGGATAAACTTTCCAGTAGGGCAATTCCGCTTCCCACTGAGTGCGCAATGCATCCGGCGGGCGCGCCAGTAGGCTCTCGCACGACGCGGTGATGGTGCCATCGGGCAATTGAATTTCGCCCGCGACTTTGGCGCGCGTCTCAGTCTGCGAGACGACGCGACCCACCACTTTCAACGGCGTATTCGTGGGCGTCGGTAGACGGTACTTCACTTCCAATTTCATGGTCACCATCAGGTTCTCATCGTTGCCGTCGATGATGGTGGCGCGGCCCGAGATTTCATCCAGCATGGTGGCGACGATGCCGCCGTGCACTACGCCGGGATAACTTTGATAGTGATCGGGCAGCGTGACGATCGAGTAGATGCAGTGGTTGTCGTGATCGTTATAGATGGACATGTGCAAACCGACGGGATTCTGCACACCGCAAATGAAGCACATGCGCGAGTTGGGTTGTTTGTCGGTCAAGCTGATCGTTCTCCGTTGAATTGAGCACGGTAATTATACTCTGATCGACTGTTATTGAGGTGGTTCAACGGGTTTCTTTTCCAGATTGCTGATGTAGGCCGCATCCTTCGTCGCGGCCACGATAATCTGCATCGGCGTCAGGCCCGCTTCACTCATCCAGTGGTGGTGAATCATGGTCGTACCTTTTTTTAACTGGCTGGATGGTGTAGCGCATCATCGGGCGGCGATCCGTTCGGCGGGCAACTTCCTTGAACCCCACGCGCTCGAACGTCGACTGAATGCCCATGTAGCGTTCGTAGGGCAGCAGCTTTGTGATCTCGTTTAACAGCGGATACGCCTCGACAATGTGCGCCCCCCGGTCTCTGGCATAGGCGATAGCGGCCTCGATCAGCATTTCCGTTAATCCTTGCCGGCGGTAGGGCTTGGACACAAAGAAGCACGTGATCGACCAGACCGGTTGATCGTCGACCCGCTTCAAAGTGTGCGATCGATCGAGCGTCGGCGTCGCCTCGCGTGGCGCGATGGCGCACCAGCCGATCGGCCTTCCGTTCAAGTACGCCAGAATCCCCGGCGCCTGGCCGGACTCGACAATCGCTTTGATGGCCTGCTGATTGCCTGCGCCGTACTGCCGCTGGCAGTCGGCGCGCCGGATGCGCCAGTACATGCACCAGCAGCCATCCTGAATGCCCGGCTCTTCGAACAACGCCTCGAAGTCAGGCCACATTTCAGGCGTGACGGACTTGAAGGTGAGATTGCGTTTGGCAAGTTTCTTGGTCGGCATGCTGTCTCCCTTACAACGTTTCGCCCAGATGCCACGGCGCGAACTCGGCCTCGCCGATGCCGAGCGCTTCACTCTTCGATGGTTCACCAGACGCCACCGCAATCACCAACTCCAATAATTCTTGCGCCAAATCTTGCATCGTCTCACCGTCGAGGATGCGCCCTGCGTTGAAGTCCATGTCTTCGCTCATGCGTTCGAACATGGGCGTGTTCGTCGCAATCTTGATCGACGGCGCGGGCTTGAACCCGAAGACCGATCCACGCCCGGTGGTGAACAATACCAGATTGCAGCCACTCGCCACTTCGCCTGTGACCGAAGCGGGATCGTTGCCGGGCGAATCCATGAAGGTAAAGCCGCGCGTCGTGATCGGTTCGGCGTAAGCGTAGACGCCCGTCAAAGGTGTGCTGCCGCCTTTTGCAATCGCGCCGAGCGCTTTCTCGTAGATCGTCGTCAATCCGCCGGCTTTGTTGCCCGGCGAGGGGTTGTTGTCGATCTCGGTACCCAGGCGCTGCGTGAAGTCTTCCCACCATTTCACTTGATCGATTAACTTGCGTCCCACTTCTTCATTGATTGCGCGGCGCGTCAGCAGATGTTCTGCGCCGTAAATCTCGGTGGTCTCTGACACCACGATCGATCCGCCTTGCCGCACGATCTCATCGCCCACCAGTCCCACCAACGGATTGGCCGTCACGCCCGACCAGCTATCGCTGCCGCCGCACTCCATTCCGATCATCAATTCGGAGATGAGCTGTGGAGTGCGTTGAATGGCATTGACTTGCGGCAGTAATTCTTCAACGGCCTGGATGCCCGCCTCGATCGTTTTGCGCGTCCCGCCGAGGTCTTGAATGGCTAACATGGCAGACGTCGTTGCGAGGAGGCCGTAGGCCGACGAAGCAATCTCGTTCGATTGCGCAGGAGATTGCGTCGCCGCTGCGCGGCTCGCAATGACGGAGACGAGATCGGCGATCTGATTCACCTCGCAGCCCAACCCGATCAGCACATACGCGCCCACATTCGGATGCAAGGCCATACCTGCCAACACGCGCTGCAACTGTCGATGATCTGCACCGTCGACCTGCGCGGAACAGCCATAGGGATGCGTCAAGGCGATGACGCCCTCGACGTGGGGGTAGGGCGCTAAGCGATCGGGCGTGAAGTGCTGCGCGATCGCACGCGTGACGTGGGCCGAGCAGTTCACGGTCGAAATCAACGCGATGAAGTTGCGCGTGCCCACCCGTCCAGTTGCGCGGCGATAGCCCCTGAAGGTGCGGCGCTCTTGTTCGGGTACGAGTTCGATCGGTTTAGCTTCTACCGCAAAGGCATACTCGCGATCGAAATTGCCCACACTCAAATTGTGTGAATGAACGTGATCACCCGACTCGATCGATCGGGTGGCGAAGCCGATGATCTGCCCATAGCGACGTACCACCTCACCCGGCGCAATCGACGCGATGGCGAGCTTGTGTCCGCTGGGGATCGTCTGCCTCACCACAAGGTCAGGTCCAGTGGCGATCAAACGGGTGTTGGCTTGCAGACTCGTTTTGGCAATGACGATGTTATCGGCGGGGTGCAGGTGGATGGTTGCTTGGGACAGCAGTGTTGCGTCATGTGCGACGAAAGTGATCGAGGCGGCATTAGTTGAACTCATGTAGCGTTAGTCTCCGGCGTGAGATAAGGAATCGTCTGCGGGCCTTCAGGGAGAACAGCCAGGGGCGCGTCTCTCCCCACCCGATCGATCGCGGCGGCGATAAAGGCGTTGAGATCGCCGATCGGTTCAAGATAAGCCCGACGGACGTCTTCGGCCGGCAGGGTGCTATACAACGCCACGCGCGCTTTCAAGCAAATGTCGGCATGAATCTGCGCTTCCCATTGATCGAACAACGAGAAGCCGGGCGATAAGATCGTGTGGCGCAGATCGCGCGGCGTGGCATGATCGAACAGCAGCCGGCGGAAGTTGCCATGCGCGGGGAATCCGTCGCGACATTCCGACGCACAGATGATGAGGCCGCCCTCTTCCACAATCTGTGCCGCCGCCGAGAGACCTTTGTCGGTTTGATAGAGATTCTGATCGAGCGGGTAGCCGCTGTTGGTGGTGATAACGATGGGGAAGGGACGATCACAGGCGATCATCGCGGTCTGTTGGCAGAAGGCCGCGCCTTGCTCGTGCGCGGCGATCACATCGCCGCAGAAGAAACGCGTGATCGCCCGCTGTCGATTGAGTGTGACGTTGAGGCAGAAATCGACGGGCAGCAGCGCTCCGTTGTGGCGGATGACTTCTTGCGTAGGGTTGTTGTCCAGCACGCCCCAGGCGCTGCGCGGATGGCCGATGCGGGCGGCGTTGTGATAGCGCAGAATCGAATCGATGTCGGCGATGGCGGGCATGATGGCTTTATAACCGCCCGAGAAGCCCGCCATCAAATGCGGTTCGATGAAGCCCAACGCGATGCGCTTGTCAGCCTGCACGTAGTCGCGATCGTAGTAGACCGGCTGCCCGTCAGGATCAGCGCCGGCCAACTCCAACGTCGATCGATCGTGCGCGTTGTGATTGATGACGCGGTACTGCGCGGCGAGGTCTGCGCCGAGCAGCGCCTCGATTTCTTGGTTCGTTTCGAGCCGATGCGATCCATTGCCGAGGTGAATGGTGAAGTTCTCGCGCGGCACGTGCGACAGTTCGGCAAACAGCCACGGCAGTACACGGTGCGCAGGGAACGGTCGTGTGATGTCGGGCACGACCAGCGCCACTTTGTCCGTCGGTTGGATGAGATCTTTGAGCGGCGCAGAATCAATCGGGCGGCGGACGGCCGCTTGAAATTCCGCCGCTTCATCAGGCAGGCCGGGCAGGAAGCGCGGCTCGATCACGGTGACGTGATCGGAAGGAATATCGATCGGGAGTCCATGTTGGCCGTATTGGAGTTGGATGCGCATGGCGTTCAATCCGTTTTTCGAGATGCCCCTACTATAAGATCAATAGCAGGTTGCGGTCAACTGACGGATGTCATCTCTTTGCGCATCTCAAGGCCATCGACTTTAGCGTTTCGCGCGCGTTTCGCGCGTCAAAAGCGATGTGTGGGTGAGTGAAACATTTACGCGTGCGAACGGCGCGCGCTGGCGACGACCGCGTACGTGTGAAAGTTGCGGAGAACATCCTGCACAGGCGTGGTGCCACCGCGCGGCGCAAAGTTGCTGGCGTGCTCGGCGGCACGGCTGAATTCCGCCTGCGGATCAAGCCCCACGCGTTCCGCCGTCACGAAGAGTTCCGCCAGGGCTAGCAAGAAATCACGATAGTCGAAGCTGCAATTCTCGATCGCGGCGGCGGCGAGTCCGATACGCAGCCAGTCGTGATCTGCCGATGATTGAAGATGATACGCCGCCTGATACACGCAGCCAAGCAACTGATTGCGCACACCCGGCTTGTCGCCGAGCGCGGCGCGGATTTGGTCACACTCTTGAGGCGTCGCCAACCAGTAGGCGCGGCACAGTGTGACCAGCAACTGGGCTTGTGCTTCGGTCGGTTCGTAAATGGCCAGCGCACTGTCGTGGAAAGGGTCTTCCAGAGCAGCGAGTTGCTGCAACCAGTCATCGAGACGAAATGAGTTATCAGTGGACGACATAGGACCTCACGATGTCACAAGCATCACTCGAAAGCCGAGAATCTCCTCCGCATCGTGCGCATCGACCTTGAGCCGCGCGGCGCTGCGACACACATTCGGGATGTCGTGCCAGCAGCCACCGCGCGCCACGCGGTAAGTCTCTTTCGCGTCAGCGTGCCAGACGCGATCATCAATGGGCGTGCCGTCGTATGAGTCGTGCCACGCATCGGCGCACCATTCCCACAGGTTGCCGTGCAGGTCGTGCAGGCCGAAGGCATTGGGCGGAAACTGATCGACCTCGGTGGTGGTGTGACGATAGACGCCCTTCGGTTCGCCGCGATAAATGAACTCGCCGTTGTAGTTGGCGACCTCGGTCGTGAGGGTCTCGCCGAAGTGGAAGGGCGTCACCGTTCCCGCGCGGCAGGCATATTCCCATTGCGCTTCACCCGGCAAGCGATAGGTGCGCTTGGCGCGCTTCGAGAGGCGCTCGCAGAAACGCATGGCATCGTGCCACGACACGCGCTCGACGGGCAAGCGATCGCCCGTGAAGCGACTATGCGACGTTCCCATGATCGATCGCCACTGCGCCTGTGTGATCAGACATTTGCCCATCAGAAACGGTGCGACATTGACTTGATGCAGAGGGCGTTCGTCGTCATAGCCTTGCCTGCCCAGCGTGCCCATGCGAAACAATCCGCCGGGCAGGGCGATCAATTCCAGATCGAGGCCGTGGCCCAGCGGTTCGACAAATTGCCGGGCGCGATGGACGTGTCGATCTTGAATCTCGCCGCGTTCGTTCAAGGTGACGGTGGTGAATTCGATGTCTGAGGTTAGTAGAGGCGCAATCATGATCTCAGGTATGCTCCTATCAATTCACTGCTGCGGCGGATAAGGCTTCCACTGATCGCTTTGAGAATCATACAAGACAAGGCCATCCGATCCACCGCCAAAGAGTCGGTGATCAGGTGTTTCGGCGAAGGTGACGATATTCAACTTTGGGTACATCGTCAGTGTGCCAGCGTGGTATTTACCAACACCACGCTGTAGAGAGCCTATCCAAACCATTCCAGCAGAATCTTCAAATAAAGTTCTTGGACCGGCTGGAGATTCAAAGTCACCAATCGCATTCCATTTCACTCCATCCCACATACCCACCCCGGCTCTATTAAACACGGCCCAAACGTGCCTAGCTCGATCTGTAAGCATGTCTAGCACTCGGTAATCACCTTGGCTCCTATGAAATTGGCTAGTCTCATATGGGAGTGTCCACGTTTGCCAAGTCTTAGTGTTGGGCCCATTGAGCCTGTAAACACCCGTCCAGGTACCGACCCAGATTGATCCATCAGCCATTTGAAGAAACTTTTCCGGCATTGGCATAAAGCCTTGAAAGCCATCATGTGACGACCATAGTTGTTTTTGACCAGTCGTGCGATCCCAACGCACGATGCCATCAAATTGTTGGTTGTACCAAAGGGCGCCATCGGCGGCTTCAAAGACGGGGCCAATGTTGCCCACACTCGGCCTCGTTATGATGTCAAATAGCTCTGGTGTTGGACCAGGTGTGAGAGTAGGGACGGCAATGGTTGGGATAATTACAGCGGCTTGTCCTGTCTGCGGATCATAAGTGCTGAGTGATGCGCTAGAAGCCCAGATCAGGCCATCGTCGGTCTCGGACAAAGATTGAACTTCATAGATGGAGCCCAAATCACCAGCGATTGGCAGATCAATTTCGTGCCATGCCTTGTCATGATAAACTCGAATAGAATGAGCTCCCACACTCCAAATCCAGCCATTCTTGTCCAGATACATCGTGTAGCATTGAAACGGATAACTTTCTAGCGAGTTGTCTGCCAGATTCAGACGTTCAGTGTTAGGCCAGCCACAAAGATGGAGGTACCCGTCTGAGTAGATAATCTGCCCAATACCGTTGGGCCGCTGCTGACAACCACTCAGTGAGAGCAATAGGCCAACTGCGCATACAATCGTACTCAGTTTAATCATGGCATTGCTTCTTCCTCATACTTCTTTCTCGGAAACGCAAACAATGCGCCCTGCGTGATGCGCGTGACGTAGACCGCTTGCGGCAGCGTCAAATAGGTGCCGCGCTCGCCGCCGTGCGAAGCGTGCCGTCGATATTCTTTGGCGTGTTCTTCTGACCAGAAGAAGATGGACTTCCGTCAGAACGCATCGATGATGCTGGGATCATCTAATTTGCCGAAGTCCACCATCGGCGCATAGACCAGCGGCTGCGCTTCGGCCTCGGCCACCCGATAGTTCAACTCGCTGTCGATGTCGATATGCAGCGGCTGATGACAGTGTGCGCATTCAGTCGTGATCGTGAACGAGAGTCGTTCTTTCCGTAGTTGCCCTTGCACGAAGGGCGTCGCAATCGCGTCGATGGCTCAGGCCACGTCGATGCGTTCGCCGCTGCTGAAGGCGACATGATGTGGTGTGCAGGCCGCCGTCACCGGATAGGCCCATTCCACCTCGCCCTGCGGATTGCGGAACAGGAACGTCATATGCTTTTCCAGATCGTCGAGGATGACACTCAGCCGATCGGGTGGCAGATCAAGCGCCTGCGCGATGGTAGCGGGTGACAGAGATTTTCCCGCTTTTGGAATCTGCATCACCACAAAGTCACGCACGCGATGATGATCGTCCGACATGAACTCGAGCTGCGCGGCAGCACTCACCTGTCTTTGCCAGATGAAGCGCGGAATCGGCAGCAGGTAACGTGAGACACCCAGGAGCAAATTATCTTTCACGGGGCAGTCTCCTTCGAGACTAATTCACTGCGCGCCACCAATAGTACCGCCGCCAGGATGAATGCGCCACCCACCAGGGCAGCTGGTGGCAACACCTCGCCAAACAACAGCGCGGCCAGCAGCACGGTGACCACCGGTTCGAGGGTGGACAGCAGCGAGGCGTTGGTGGGACCAATGCGGCGCAGGCCGGCCAGAAATGTCACCACCGGGATAATCGTGGCGACCAGCACGATCGCCGCGACAACGCTCCAGCCGGAAGCTGTTCGCGGCAGGTGCGGCCCGTTGATGATCGCCAGTGTGGCATACACCGCGCCCGCCGAGGCAAAGATCACCGTGGAGGATTGCATGGCTGTGACGCGCTTCAACACGCCCGTGCCGACGATGATGTACACCGAATAGATCGCGGCCGCCCCGATCGCCAACAGGATGCCCGTCCAGCCGCCGCCCTGCGGATCGGCGGTGAGCGCCACGCCGCACGTGGCTAAGGCGAGGGCGAGCACTTTCAAGCGGGTGAAAGTTTCTTTGAGAAAGATGACGGAGAGGATGGCGACGAAGATGGGATAGAGATACAGCAGCAAGGCCACCAATCCGGCGGACGCATACTGTGTGGCGGTGAGATAACAAAACGATTGTCCCACGTAACCCAACGCGCCCATGCCGATGAGCTGCGCCAGCGTCTTGCCGCGCGGCCACCCTTCACGCCGTAACATGAGCCAACCGGCCATGATCAGTGCTGCGCAGCAGAAGCGCAGCGCCAACACGGTGAACGTATCCAGGCCGTCGGCATAGGCGTAACGGCCTAAAATCGCGAGAGTTCCGAACGAAGCCGCGGAGATGATGATGAAGAGTGCGCCGCTGAGTCTCTGCATGGGCGCTATTGTACTCGAAAGCGGAGCAATTTCCCTATTGACTTGCGCTTCGCGAGTGTGGTATATACTGCGAACGGTCACAGATTGCGGAAAAAATCTGATCCGCGAATTGCGCGAATGTCCGCGAATTATTCGTGAAAATTCGCGAAGATTCGCGGATCAAAAAGCGCAGTTTATGCCCGCGCACAGTATAGAATACTGCGACTCCTCGCTGGAAATTTGCGTCCTCTGGTTCCAATCTGTTTGAGTCGCCACTGAGCCAATCACCTTATTGATCGCGAATGATCGATCTGCGCCAATGCGCGGTGAAAACTTGATCGACCTAGAGCGAATTCCGGTTTCATTTACGACTGCGCTTCTGCTCGCTCTGCGTGGTCACATCCAGCAGCCCTAACGGCGGATGTGACCATGCGCAGCGGATCGAGAGCAGATGTACTGTAAATCAACTTGGAAACTGCTCTAAACCCTGCCCCAAAAAACCATTCACAAAGGAGATCGTAATGCACGCCACCGAAAACACTCACTTCAAGGTCGGAGAGATCAACTGTATTGCCATGAGCGATTGCATCGGGTCCATGCCCGGTCAATGTATCGTCAAAGATGTGCCGCCCGATCGCGTGAACGAGGTTTTTGCAGCACATGGGATTTCCCAAACCGAGACCGTCTTCTACTACAACTGCCTGTACATCCAGACGGATCAACACCGCATCCTGATCGATGCGGGTATCGGGCGCAGCACGCGCCAGCAAGACAGCGCCGTGCTCGATCGGCTGGAGGCAGAAGGCAAACTGCCCATGCCGCGCAGCGCGATTCCTAAACTGGAGGGCGTGTTGCTCGATCGGTTGCAGGCCGAGGGCCTTGCGCCGGCCGATATCGATCTTGTGATCATCACGCATTTCGACGGCGATCATGTCGGCGGCCTCACCGCGAATAATCAACCGGTCTATCCAAACGCCGATTACATTCTCTTGAAAGAGGCGTGGGACTTCTGGTCGGATGCGGCGCGTGTAGCGCAGTGGCCGGAGTTTCTGATGGCCGCTGGCCGCAGGACGCTGCCCCTCATTCAAGATCGCCTTCAAATCATCGAGGCAGATACAGAGTTCCTGCCCGGCTTTCAACTCATTCTCGCGTCCGGCCATCGACCAGGCCACACGGCCGTGGCGATCACCTCCGCAGGTCAGCACTTGATCCACGTGGCCGACACTATCGGGCATCCGCTGTTGATAGAGTATCCGCACTGGCATGGCTTCGCCGATTTGATGCACGATCAGGCTGCGCAAGACCGCGTGCGCTTGTTGAGTTTGGCGGTGGAACAGCAGGCGCTGGTATTTGGCTCGCATCTGCCTTTTCCCGGCGTGGGGCGGGTTATTCCACAGGGCGAAGGCTGGCGCTGGCAACCGCTGGGTGAGGAGTCGAGCAACTAACATCGAATCAACTGCCGGGCGTGCCGTTCCACAGCGCGAACTGCATATCACAGTTGCCCGTGTAGGGTGCGCCATTGACTTTCAGTTGGCCCTGATAGGTGAAGATGGTCCCCACCGGTTGATTGGGTCCACCGCCGCCCGTGGGAGCCAACGGCTGCGCTTCCACGGTGATCCGATCGGGGTTCGATTCACCGCGCTGCGGGCCGGGGCCTTGTGCACTGACGAGTCCCGTGGCGTTCATGATCAACAGTTGAATTTTGCTGCCCTGGACCTAAAAAATGCACCTTGGAGGTGCGGTGTTGAACCTCCAAGGTGCAACGCTGGACTTCTGAGGCCGGATTTTGAAGAAAATTACCGCAAAAATGGGCATGGCTCACAGTCTGTTTGACNNAGCGTAATGTGAGCCATGCCCAAAAATGTACATCTGAGGTGCGCTGATGGACTTCTTAAGTTCAACGCCGGACTTCTGAGGTTGAGTTTAGCAGATCAAAGCATCAAAAATGCACTTCTGAGGTGCTGGAGATCAGAAGTGCAACGATGAACTTCCGAGGTGCGATGATGTGGAGAATTTGTGGAAAAGTCCACCCGGAATGTGGAAAGGTGTGGAGAGAGGAAAGACCTCGCAGGTTTTGTTTGATTGTCTGGCTCGCTGTGATCATCAACTGGTTGATTAGCGGGTTTTGCTCTCCGAGCACGTAAAACCTGCGAGGTCTGCAACATGCGGTGCGTTTGACGATTGCAGTGCGAATGTTATATGATGGACGACATGGAAGCCATCAACTGCGCGATGCGATTTTCGTTGAGCGGCGGTGATTGATTCGGGAGCGGCATCAACGGGAGCGGGTGTTTTTTGAGAAGGTCAGGCGGAGATGGCTCTTGGATAGCTTTGATGCGTGGAGGGATAGGCGACAGAGAATTTCTCAGCCTCGCAGATGAACGAATATCCGCTGGTTGCCGCCACGTTGCCAGTCCAAGCTCACCGAAAGGTAACTATTCAGCCAGTACGGAGAC